>JBEPXQ010000063.1:0-8140 GCA_041641835.1 Bacteroidales bacterium | reverse complement strand
GTCCTTCCTGCTCAGGATTATTGCTGTTCATATCCTGGGATGTTGAGATGCTTACCGTTTTTTCCAGGCTTATGGATTGGTTTTGTTTGGCTTTGAATGATAATTTTTGTTTAACAGCTTCTATGGTTTGCTCTACTTTCCCCTCTGCTTCAATTTTTTCTCCGTTTTTATAGATGTCATGCCTGCAGTACATGTAAACATCAACCTTTGATTGGTTTGTCTGAACATGCAGAAACAGGTTGTCGTCTCTCACCTCCTGTTTTTCAGCATTCAGATGGTTGGAGCTTAGCGAACGGTAGCGGGGAACACCATTGTTGATTACAGTGCCATCAAGAAACGACCGCAAATGAATAGGTTCATAATAATTGTGCGGTGTTATAGTGTAGCGCAAATGAGCCAGGTGAGGATCGTTCATGTTGGCAAATCGCTCACTTTCGATTGTTGTAATGTTCCCGTGGTCATCTTCAAATTTAATTTTCCGGCGCATCACAGCCTCTTTCATATTCAGTTCCTGATGGTAGAATAATATCTTTGTTTTAAGAATGTCGAGGTAAGTGCCACCACCAATCTTAAAATCTATACGCAGCCAGTTGGGTGCATTTACAAAGTCGTTGTTATATATCTTTTTACCGTGAATTACGGTGGGAACCTTATTAAAAAGTCCGGCTATATATGTACCCGGATAGTGGACGTCCTTGTAAGCTTTTTCACCTTCCAGACAACCCCTGGTGGCAAAGTAGCCGTTGCCAACGGTGGTGAGGGTTTCCCTCAGTTTTTCATCCGACTGGATGAAACCGAAATACTTCAATCGCCAGTTGTCATCATACAGGCCCTTTTCATACCATTCTTCCAGGTCGTTCCAGCTGAGTTCGCCCAGGTCATTAACAATAAAATCACCGCCATAGCGGCGCAGGTCGGAACGGTTATCCTCACGTGAAACTGCTATGATGCATGAAAAATTACCCTTTTTCCCTGCCTTCACTCCTGAAATGGCATCTTCAACCATCATGCATTCACTGGGGTTGAGGTTCATTTCTTCAGCTGCCGTTACAAAAATGTCAGGTTCAGGCTTGCCTTCCAGCTCTTTTTCCTTTGCTTTGATGCCGCCTACCACTGTTTCGAATTTCTCAAGCAATCCGGTTTTCTCAAGGATAAAGCTGCAGTTTTTGCTTGAAGAAGCTACACTGACTTTTATACCTTTTTCAATCAGCTGATCAACAAAATCCACGGATGTATCGTAGATCTTTACTCCTTCTGCGTCCACGAGCTTTCGGAAAGCCTCATTCTTTTTGTTGCCAAGCCCGCTGATGCTTGTATAGCCAGGCTCATCCGTTTCATTCCCGTAGGGTAATTCGATGCCGCGGGAATCAAGAAAGGACATCACGCCTTTATATCTTGGTTTGCCATCAACGTAAACCAGGTAATCATCTTTCGTGAATTCTTCAAACGTTTTTTCGGGATTTTCTTTTTCTCTTTTTTTCAGATATTCATCAAATGTTGCCTTCCAGGCTTTAAAATGAGTGGCCGCGGTTTGGGTGATTACGCCATCAAGGTCGAAAACAGCTCCTTTAAAATTTTCAATAGACATATGATTACAGAGATTTTAGATTCAGTATAGTTATTAATGTATCCGGATTATCCACAAATAAAGCTTTCTTACATGCTTTTTTTACTTTCTTCTTCAGCTGCTTATCGGTGGTTACGAAAATGGTCATTGTATCTGCTGACAGCTGCATGGCCTTTTCCACCATAGGCACATCCGAGTTGGTATCGCCGCAAATAAGATTAGGTCCTTTTTGCATATCGAGCTTCAGTTCATCATTCAGGTAAAGAATGCCATCGCCTTTGTCAAAATCTTTCAATCCATTATCATCGCCCTCAATGGTTAGGATTATCTCTATATCCAAGCCTGTATCCTCAATTCTGAAATTCTGCTTATCAGGATCAAGTTCCTTTACCAGGGATTTAATTTTTTCAAAAAAATCTTTGGAAACCTGCTCATCAATGGAATGATTGATATCCTGACGTGCGACGGTGGTTTGCCCAAATTTAAACTGAAGTCCAGAGCCAATTCTGGCAAAAACTTCATTTTCAGGATTGTTCAATAGTTCTTTCAGCCTGCTGTTTAGTTCATCCAGCGATTGCTGTTTTTCCTTTTCAATAGGATAGTTTCCTTTATTGCCCTGCCGGTCCTCATATTCTCGTCCCTTTGATCCGGCAAAAACAAACTGATCGCGGGGAACTACGCTGATGTCCTTCAGCCCTTTGTTCTCCAGCGGTGCTGATGTAAGCAGGATTGAGTTCTCCACACTTGATGCGAAGCGTGTGAGGAAGATAGCATTATAGGCTGACTGCACAGAGGTGTTGTAACGTGCGCAGTAGTTATTCACCGTGCCATCACGGTCGGTAATAAAATTTTTGATCCTGATATCGCGGAGAAATTCCCGGCCTTTCACTACCTGTTTTCTATAGTTATCAAGCGTGTCATCCAGTAATTCAATAAACTTATCTTCATTATCTTTGAAATAGATAAGGTCTTTTTTCAGTTCTGAAACCTCATAGTCAACACCGGCTTCTATCGGGCTGCCATTGTCAGTATGCAGCAATAGCTTGCCGTTTTCTCCGGTTGATTCATTAAGGCTGTTGAATGTTTCCTGCAGTTTGCTGATGTTTTCTGCTTCCGGGAGTTTTCCCTCAAGGCTGTCACGCGTGAGCTGACGTCGTGGGGCAACAGTTTTTTCCATCAGGTCGATATACTGCTGCAGGGTTTTAACTCTCATGCTTTCTCAGGTTTTTGGTTCTATGAGAACAACCAGGAAAGCAGGTGGACTGTTCAAAATCAACCGGTCTTATTTTGTTGTTTTCCGATTTCAGAAAGCCGGAAGATGAAGTGAGTGAATCCTCCGGCAAACGCTAGATAATCCTATGAAACCAGATCAAGGATCTTGTTGAGCTCGTCACCTTTCACCGGCTTACCTAAAAATGCATCCATGCCTGCTTCACGGCATTTTTGCCTGATTTCGGGTGTTATGCTGGCTGACATAGCCACCACCGGAACAGCTTTCCACTGGTTTTTCTTTTCTATTTCCCTGATCTTTCTGGTTGCTTCAAAGCCATCCATTTCCGGCATCATAAGGTCAGTTACCACCATGTGGAACTCTCCGCTGACGAACATTTCCACTGCTTCTTTACCATTTTCGGCCACCGTTACATCCACACCTTTTTCCCCGAAGATTATTTTTGCTACTTTTTGATTTACAGGATTGTCTTCAGCAAGCAGTATTTTTATGTCCCGCTTGCCTTTCTTCTCTTCCGGAGCTTTGGTCTTTTTTTGCTCTGCTTCTGCAGTGGAAACTTCATTCACCTTAACTGTAAACCAAAATGTTGATCCTTTACCAAAAGTGCTTTTCACCCCGATGTTGCCGTTCATTGTTTCCGCCAGCATTTTTGAGATAGCCAGGCCAAGACCGGTGCCGCCGTATTTTCTGGTAATATTATTTTCAGCCTGTGCAAATTCATTGAATAGAAGTCTCTGGTTTTCTTCTTTAATGCCGATCCCGCTATCCTCAACCTCGATGAGTAAGCTCAGTTGTTCCTTTTGGCGCTCTTTTATTGTTGCTCTTATTTCCACGAATCCCTGCTGGGTGAATTTAAGGGCATTCCCCACAAGATTAGTGATGATCTGGCGAATGCGTGTGCTGTCTCCCGAAATATATGTTGGAATATCTTCAGAAACAGACTTCCTGAGCTCGATGTTTTTGTTGCTGCTTTTAATGCTCAGCATCTTAATGACAGATTCAATTTCTTTGCGAAGAGCAAAGGGATGTTTTTCCAGGGAAAGCTGTCCTGATTCAATTTTTGAAAAGTCCAGAACATCGTTAATTATACTAAGCAGGTTATCACCGCTGCTGGATATTGTTTCAAGGTATTCCTGCTGCTCTGTGTTCAAAGGAGTATCTTTCATGATATCGGCCATACCGATAATACCATTCAATGGTGTTCTTATTTCATGCGACATATTGGCTAAAAACCTGGATTTTGATTTGGTGGCTTCTTCAGCTTTTTTACGTGCCAGTGTTTCATCTTCTTTCAGCCGTTCCAGCTCCATACTAACCTTTTTCTGCTTCTCCAATAGTTCTTCCACCTTTTTACGCTGGCTGTAGAGTTCCAGAAAAACCTGCACTTTTCCTTTTAGTATTTGTGGCTGAATGGGCTTGGATATGAAATCAACTGCCCCGTGTTTGATCCCTTTCAGTACATATTCCTCTTCTTTATAAATGGCTGAAACAAAAATCACAGGCAGGTATCGTGTTTCTTTCGACTGCCTGAGCAACTCCAGGGTTTCAAAACCATCCATGTCAGGCATCTGAACATCCAGTATGGCCAGGGCAAAATCATGCTCAAAGGTCATCGACAGGGCTTCCTGGCCCGACCTGGCCATATAGATATCAGCATCAAATCCAGATAATAACTTTTTCAATGCCAGTAGGTTGGCATGCCGGTCATCTACTATGAGTATTTTTGGTTTTTCGTTCATGACTTTAGTTGTTTTGGAGCCAGATCTTGATGGTGGTCAGTAAGTTGTTGATATCAACAGGCTTAACCATGTAATCATCAGCTCCTGCTTTCATTACTCTTTCCCGGTCTCCTTTCATCCCTTTGGCGGTGATGGCTATCACCGGGATATGCTTAAACCGCGGATCAGATTTAATTTTGCTAATGGCTTCAAAACCATCCATCACAGGCATCATTATGTCCATCAGGATAATATCAAACTCATTATCCTTTTCCAGTGCTTCAAGGGCCTTTTTTCCGTTTTTTGCTTTCTTTGTTTCAAAGCCTTTGTCTTCCAGTATCCTGTTCAGTACCATCAGGTTTCTAATGTCATCATCCACAAGTAGCACACGCTTTCCTCTGAAAAGCTCGCTGCGTCTAAGATTTCGTATCATTTGTTGCCTGGAAGGAGGTAATTCGCTTATTACGCTGTGCATAAACAGGGAGGTTTCGTCGAGTAAACGCTCCTGCGATTTCGAACCTTTGATAATGATGCTTTGTGCATACTTTTCAAGCTTTTCAGTTTCCTCTTTGCTTAAATCTCTGCCGGTGTAAATAATCACCGGAGGCAGTGCCACATCTTCTTTAGCCAGCTTTTCCAGTAATTCCGTTCCCGTCATCTCTTCAAGCTTAAGGTCGAGGATAATAGCATCAAATTGCTGTAGTTTAATAATATCGTAAGCTTCTTCAGCCGAAGAACATTCTTTTATTTCTCTTCTTGATGATTTTAGCAGCTTAGTAATGGCCCTTCGCTGATCCCTGTCATCCTCAACTATCAGGAGCTTTTTAATCTCCTGCTCAATAAAACCCTGCAGGTCTTTGATCACATCACTGATTTGTTCCCGGCTGGCGGGCTTTTTCAGATATCCCCAGGCCCCTTCACGATACAGAGCTGCTTCATCTTCCAGTCCGCTGAGGATATGCACCGGGATGTGCTGTGTGGCAGTGTCTGATTTTAGTTCATCGAGCACCTGAAAGCCGTCAATGCCTGGAAGCTTTATATCAAGCAGAATGGCTGCAGGCTTATGCTTTTTGCAGAGCCTTAATCCCTCTTCACCGGTATTGGTGGCAATTACCTTAAATCCTTTGCGCCTTGCCAGCCTGGTGAGGGTTTTCAGTAGGCTGATATCATCTTCAATAATTTCCAGCACATGGTCCTGGTTGTCGATGTCAAAGCGGTCGTCGTCAGGTTGTATAGCTTGTGGTTCCTCTATTGCAGTATTTGTGTCGGATTTTTTTGAAGCCTGATTTCCTGATTCACCCTGTGACGGTTCAGAATAGGATGCTTTATATTTTTCATCCAGCGGCAAAAACAAATTAAAGGTAGTGCCTTTGCCATACTCACTTTGCAAGGTGATTTCCCCTCCCAGCATTATGCTGAGCTCGCGTGAAATGCTAAGTCCGAGGCCTGTACCACCGAATTTTCTTGATATACTGCTGTCTTCCTGTTGAAATGCTTCAAAAATAGCTTCAGTTTTCCCGGCTTTTATTCCGGTTCCGGTGTCAATAACACTTATTCCTATGGACTCATCAGGCTTAAGGCGCTGAGGAGCCGGTCCCTCATGTTCCGAAGGTGAAAAAAACCTCACTTCTACTTTCCCCTTACTGGTAAATTTCATGGCGTTACTAAGCAGGTTTCGCAATATCTGCTCCATCCGCTGCTTATCAGTTCTGATCGATTCTGGTGCTCCTTTTTCAGTGTAAACCCTGAAAGCGATATTTTTTTGTTTGGCCGACGGAGCAAAGGATGTCCTAAGATTAGACATTAATCCCGCGATATCAACTTCATTAAATTCCACATCCATTTTTCCTGCTTCAATCTTCGACAGGTCCAGAATGTCGTTGATGAGGTTAAGCAGGTCTTTGCCGGAATTATAGATGATTTCCATGGTTTCCACCTGTTCTTCATTCAGGTTACCTTCATCATTTTCAGCCATGGTTTGAGCCAGGATCAGGAGGCTGTTGAGCGGTGTTCTTAATTCATGGCTCATATTGGCGAGAAATTCTGATTTGAACCTGCTGGCTGTTTCCAGCTCCTGAGCTTTACGCTCCAGCTCATCACGGATGTTTTCCAACGCAATATTTTTCTCGTTGATTTCGGCTTTCTGCCGCTGGCTTTCCTTCAGGTTGTGTTCTAGTTTTTCATTACTAACACGCAGTTCCTCCTGCTGAGTCTCCAGGTTGGATTCACTTTCCTCTAAAGCAGCTGCCTGGCTTTTAAGCTCCTCATTAGTCTGCTCCAGCTCTTTGTGTTTCTCCTGTAATTCGCTGGTTTTTTTCTGAAGCTCAATCTTCTGTTGCTCCACTTCACCCAGCAGTTTTTTCCTTGCCTGATTGATCTGGATATTGTAAAATGTGGCTGCCACACTTTCTGAAAGATGACTAACCAGCTTATAACGTACCGGCTTTATATTTTCCACCAGGGTTCCCACCTCTATTACTCCAACAAGCTGATCGTGATAGGAAAAAGGAACAGCAATGATTTGCTTTGGAGTTTGAGCACCCATACTTACTTTTACCTGTACGTAGTCAGGATCAATGTCTTTGTATATCTTTAGTTTGCCTTCTTTGGCTGCCTGTCCCACTATTCCTTCACCCAAATGAAATTCTGATTGTCCGTTGGGTTTTGGTGAAAAACCATAAGTACCATAGAGTTTTAGTTTCTGCGTTTGTGAATCAAATAGGTAAAGAGCTCCAACCTGGATATCCAGGATCTCAGCTACTTCCAACAGGAACTTTTCAGCCGCGGTTTCTGTTTTATGTTCCTGCCTTAGTGTTTTTAATATCCGAACCGTTGATTTCTGTAGCCAGCTATTGTTCTGTTGTTCACGGTTCATTTGAGCCAGGTTGTCGCGCATATTAATGAGCGAGTGGCCAAGTACATCATTTTTGCTCAACGGCTGATAATCTGCATCCAGTTTGCCGCGTCCGATGTTGCGTGCAAACTCCGTGGTATTGCGGATATTTTCCGAGAGCTTCTCAACAGCCCTGTTTATTCTTACCAGTTCCGGGATTTCGGTGTTATTCACTCCTGAAGGTATATCACCTTTTGAAAGCGTATCGATGGAGTTAATGGTATTCCCGAGTTTTCGCGAATAATGTTTCGTCCCGATATATAAAATAATCAGAGCGACGATAAGGGATATACCGAAAACCAGCATAATAGACTTCCAAAGGGTGGAACGAAGGTCGCCAAGCAGATAGTCATCAGGAATTGAAATCCCGATAAACATATTAAGTGGCTCATAAAAAGTATAGTAGAAGTCTTTGCCGGGTTCTACAAAATCTGTCTTTGACACCTTATCTCCATTGTTTTGTTTAAGCTTGAAGAAGAATTCAGATTTCCCGGGGTAAATAACAGAAGTCCAGTTTTGCCCTTTGTACCTTCGGCCGAGCAGAACTTTTCCCTTTGAATGCTGGTCAGCGGATATGATGAGCGGATTACCGGTCTGGAAAATATTGTTGTGGGTGAGGGTACTTTGAAGGTCTTTCAGGTCCTTAATCTCATCTCCCACAAACAGGTACAGGTCAGTGTCGGTAATACGTAATGGTTTATATTTTGCGTGGAAAAACTGCCCTACCACAT
>JBEPXQ010000062.1:0-8161 GCA_041641835.1 Bacteroidales bacterium | reverse complement strand
CCTGTAATTCGTTGGAGGCATCGCCATCAACTTCTGTGGTTAAATAACCTGCATCGTTGGTAAAGGTGCTAACATTGGTTGGCGCTCCCGTTAAACTGCTGTATGCTCCATCAAAATCATCTGTGGCGTCAGTATCCAGATTGACAGGAATATTAGTTAATGAGTTAAAATCTCCGTCAAAACCTTCAGGTAATTTTACAAAACCACCATCGGTTAAATAAATTGTATCATTGCTTATGCTTAATACCTGTAATTCGTTGGAGGCATCGCCATCAACTTCTGTGGTTAAATAACCTGCATCGTTGGTGAAGGTGCTAACATTGGTTGGCGCTCCCGTTAAACTGCTGTATTGTCCGTCAAAACCAGCAGGTAATTTTACAAATCCACCATCAGTCAAATAAATAGTATCATTGCTGATGCTTAATACCTGCAATTCGTTGGAGACATCGCCGTCAACTTCTGTGTCTAAATAACCTGCATCGTTGGTAAAGCTGCTTACATTGGTTGGCGCTCCTGTTAAACTGCTGTATTGTCCGTCAAATCCAGCAGGTAATTCTACAAATCCACCATTAGTCAAATAAATAGTATCGTTGCTGATGCTCAATATCTGTATTTCGTTGGTTACAGAGCCGTCAACTTCTGTGTCTAAATAACCTGCATCGTTGGTAAAGCTGCTTACATTGGTTGGAGCTCCCGTTAAACTGCTGTATTGTCCGTCAAATCCAGCAGGTAATTCTACAAATCCGCCATCAGTCAAATAAATAGTATCATTGCTGATGCTCAATATCTGTATTTCGTTGGTTACAGAGCCGTCAACTTCTGAGGTTAGGTAGCTTTGTAAATTGCTAATTTGACTTTCCGTAATTGAAATACCTGTCGACTTATCCCAAGCCCCAAAAACCGGGTCGGTTTCTGTAATTCCACCTGTTACTGTTTCTGCTGTTTTTGCATGTAAAGCATAAGGCACACTTAACAACTGGCTTGTACCTGTAATGGAATAACTTGTGCCACCGGCAGGGTCGGTTTCTGTTTTAATAAAATAGGGACCGTTTGCCCAATCAATAGATGAGAAATCATCAGAAGTTGTTCCTGTTCCGATTTCAACGCTTACTAATCCATTAGCATTGGTGGTTGGTGTTTGTGTTTCCACGTAAATAGCCGTTCCGCTTGCAGAGCCTTGCAGAATGCTAATTTGCATTCCTACGGTTTGGCTTGTTACAAGATTATCACTTGCATCTCTGATTACTGCCTGGTAACTCATTTTTTCGGGGCTTTGTGCCCAAACTGTTGCTGTTAAAAGAATAGCTGCTAAAAATGAAAATATTTTTTTCATTGGATTAATCTTTTGAATTTAACTTAGGTTTAATATGTTCCCAATACGCCGTAATAGCGGGGCTAATTCGATTACGTGCTTTTTCAAAAAACACTGTCTTATTGAGTTTTAATGATTTTAAATTCTTTGATTGGCCGATGTCCGGAAATTACTCGTACAAAATAGGTTGCAGGAGCAAGATGGCTCATAACAACACTTGTTTGGTTGCCGGTGATTTTTTCGTTTTGCAAAAGCTTTCCGTTCATATCATACAGTTGATAAGATAGCTGAGACAAGTCATGAATTGTCTTTACACTGTTATCAACGATCAATGTAATATAATCGGTAGTTGGGTTGGGATACGCCGTAACTTCAAGGCTTATGCCCCTGGCTTCTTCTAATCCTGTTAATACTGATATTTCATACGGTTGTTGTACGCCTTCGGCTACCGAACCATTTGTTCCTGAACTGGTGGTGTAAACAACCTGGCCAACGGAATAGCTCACCGAGCCTCCGCTGCCCGAAGCATCTCCGCCTGTGGCGTTAACGCTTGTTTGTGCTGATATAGTAGAAAGGGAAAAACTAAAAGTTACAAGTATTACTACTAATAAAAATTTTAACTTTCTTCTTTCAATTTTCAACGCTTTTTGTTTGTGTTGCATTTTTGACCTTCTTATTTTTTATGGTAAATACTCATTTTTATTTATTTGTCTTTATCACAAAGCTATTACCCTCAATTCCTATTCTTATCCCCCCCAAATGGGAATTTTCCGAAGCACAAGAGAGTCTGCAGCTTTATTCGTTCAGATATTCCTTCCATTCTTTAATAGCTTCAGCATACTCTTCCTGGCTTAATGGTTTTTCATAACCATAATAATTGCTAATACTGATCACTCTGGAACCAATAAACCTTTGGCCTTCATCGGGCTTGAAATCAACAATGCTTGCATACTCGATTTGCTGCATGTCCTTCAGGAAAACCGGGATATCTGTTACCTCTTTCGTCTGGATTTCTATATATTTCAGGGCAGGGAAGTTTTTAATATTCTCATTCAGCGTGCTGATGTCAAATAAAGTATTCAGGCTGAGTTTACGCAGCGTTGCTTTGCAGGTCATTTTCGACATGTCAAAGTCATTGAGGTAAGGACTTAGCTGAGGTGTTTTCAGCGATAGCACTTCCAGTGAGGTCAGTTTTTGAGCAATCCTGACAGGATCATTGTTGTAAATCCGGCCAAAAACATACAGGGATTTCAGGTTTTGAAGCTCTGCTATGCTGCTGTCCATTTTCAGGTAAAGGTTTGAACTGTATTTTGTTCGGTAAGAATAAAAGGTTTCACCGATGCTTAAAAACTCCAGGTTTTCAAGTTTACTGTATTCTTTACCAAAGTTGACAAACGATGCATTGCTGCCCAGATATAGCTTCCTTAGTTTCTTAAGTCTGAAAAATGCCCGGGGTAGGTATTCAAGAATATTGGATTCAAGCATGAGCACTTCCAGGTTCTTACATTGGCCGATAGCCGGGGGCAGATGTGTCAATCCCATACTGTTTAAATTAGCAATGGTAACGGTGTCGGGATGTTCAAGGATTTTCAGAAGCTGCTCAGGATAAGATGTCATTGGGTTCCGCAGCAGGTGGGAAGTAGCCACAGGCAAATCCTTCTTATGATTATAGAAATAGGGAACCAGAGTGTCGCCATTTTCTGCACTCAGCAACCCCCATTTACCATCTCTTTTGGAGGCCAGTATGCGGGAGTGCCCTGGGCAGTATTCCAGCTTGTCATGCACAGCAGGAACACTCATACTGGCAGGACTGTTATTACTAAAACCACTGCCTACAGCACCATATTTTCCATTCAGCTTGCAAATTGCGTAGGAGCTACTGTTATCATAAAAGCCCAGGCTATCATAGCGTGGCGATACAAAAACTCTTGGCTTGTGCAGGCCTTCATAATATTGATACAGGCCCCATTTGCCGCTCTCTTCCTTTTTACCCTTGAAAACACCATCCTGATTGTATTCATCCCATACAATTTCTGAAAACCGGTATTTGTGCTTCAGCATCTTTTCAGTGTTGGATTCCTGCGCATAAAGGCACGATAGAGGAATTGTTATCATAAAGCTGAATACGAATACTCTTGTTAAAAAATGCATAGCCAAATCCGAGTTCAGTTTAGATTTTTATTTCAATTACTTCGTAGCCATCCTCTTTAAATAATTCTTTGATTTTCTCTTGAAGGGCTTCCAGCTTTTCCTTGCGTTCCTTATAGGTAGCAGAAGAAATGATATCGTTGTTATTATCGATTTCATTCAATCCTTTCCAGTCCACATTTCTCTCTTCAATCGCCCTGTCCTTCAAATCTCCCAGATAACCATACAGGTGCTCTTCAACAGCATCAAGAAACTTTGAGCCTTTGGGTGTCATTTTTGATTCAGCATCATCAGTGTAAACCCAGGTGTCATTCATTCTCTGAGCTACTGCTGGCTGAAAGAAAACAGGGGAGATAAAGCATTTCTTTTCATCATCTGATTTGGTGAAGTAAAAGCCGTAAATACCCTTTATTTCAGGAGAGAATGTTTCGGTTTCTTCAAGTTCTGATTCCCCATTACATCCCCAAACACGTACTATAAGGTTACGACCACCTTGAGCTCTGGCTTCTGCCATGGCAATTTCCTGAGCTTCAGCTTTAGTGTCTGCCACTCCCCAGCCATAGAGGTATGGGTTGCCGGGTTCAACAACGTAAACGCCGCAGCCTCCTTTGAAGTTCAGCACTATCTGACAATCACCGCCATTTGTCTCACATTCACTTAAGGCTCGCTCGTCGGCCTCAGAAAAGCTGGAATAGTTGATTGCCCATCCATAAAGGTCGCCGTTACGGGCATCTATTGCCAGGCTTCCGTAGTCACTCTGCGCAAAACCTGTACTTAAAACTGTGAAAAGTATAAGGCTCAAAAATGCTTTTACTGATGTTTTCATATTTTCTCTGGTTTTTATCCTACATTTTTCATTTTCATTTGTTTGTATTTTAGATTGAATCTAAATTGATACAAATATAGACGGAGTTGCATGCTATAGATTACCCCTTAAGGGGGATATTTGCGGCTGGATAGGAGGCTAAATTTGCGGATATATATTTATCATTATGGAGAGTAAAATAAAAATTGCCATTTTGGATGATCATACGCTTTTTTTGAAAGGCATGCATTATCTTATCCGCGATATTTTGCCCCAGGCTGATATTGATACGTACAAATCGGTACGTGCCATTATGCAAAACAAGCGTGGCTTTGAAGACCTCAGCCTTATCGTAAGTGATATAGACCTGCCCGGAGAGGATGTTTTCGAGCTTTTTATTTATGCCAGAAAGAATTTTCCACACATCCCCATTCTTGTTATTTCCATGCATAAAAAGCTGGCAGTAATTCGAAAATGCAAAGAGTTGGGAATAGAAGGATATATTTTGAAAAATGAAGATGGATTGCTTCCACGTGCCCTTCAGCAGCTGCTTAACGGGGATACATACTTTTCCCGTTCGCTGGAGATTTTTTACCGCAGGGCTGTGGAAAACAATGAAACTCTGACAGAACGTGAGGAGGATATCATAAAGCTGATCGCAAAGGGATATAGCAATCAAGAGGTGGCTGATGAGCTGTATATCAGTATTGAAACAGTGAAGACACACAAGAAGAACATTAAGGTTAAATTGGAGGTGGAAAGCACACAGGATATAATCACATACACTAAAACCAATTACCTGATGTGAGATGGATGCTCATAAATATTGCCCTGTTTATTTCTGTTTTTTCAGTAGCAGGTACAATCCGGCTTCCTGCTGACGTGCCAGATTCTTCAGCCGTTGATCTTTGTTTTGCCACTCAGGTTTTTTCATCCAAAGAAACAGATATAAATCCGCATCAAATCCTATCACGGGATTTTAAGCCCATGCCCGAAGGACCAAATTTTGGAGTTACTGATAAAGTGCACTGGCTTAAGTACGATTTTTACAATACTAACGGAAGCAGCGAAAAATATGTGGTTTTCCTGCCTTATCATCATATTTATCGCGTTCATGCCTGGTTGCAGCATGGAAATTCCCTGAAGCTGATAGACTCCACGGGTACTTTTTTTCGCTACAATACCAAAGACATCAAAAGCAGAGGGTATCCATTTATCATCAATTTTCCACCCGGAAAATCCACCTTGCTAATCAAACTCAACCATCGTTATATGCCGCTTCGCGGTACCCCGTTTATGCTCACGGTGGAGGAGGCCCGAAGTACCATTACACGCAATGAAACCATCATCTGGTTCTGGCGGGGAATATTTATGTTTGCCCTGTTCGTGTCGTTTATCCTGTACCTGTCCACTAAAATCAGGCTGTTTCTTTATTATTTCATGCTGAATTTTGGTGTGGCTTTGTTCATCGGTATGGAAATCGGCGACTTCTTTATGTTTTTCCCAAAGGATCCCTGGAATTTTATTATTGATATAAAACACCTGGGAAATATCCTGGTGGTGCTATTTTTTCCGCTGTTTCTAAATGAACTGACTCCCATTGCCCGGCTTCGCCCCAGGCTATGGAAAATTATGATGGCAGGAATAATTGTGATGCCTGTGCTATGGCTTATCTGCTTGATCCCACCGGTTAAAAGTTCTTATTTCATGCTGGTAACTGTCATGTATTTTATTTTCTATACCAGTCTCGTATTTCTTTTACAGATATATTTTCTGGCTGTGGCTGTGTATGCCAGAAAACGCAATGCCCGCGTGCTATTTATAACCTATCTGTTTTATATCTCAGCTGTTGCTATGAATGTAATACTGCCAAACCTTGGTGTGACAACAGAAAACCTGTTGGTTTATAACACTCTAATGATTGGGTCTATCATTGAGATATTCACGTTTATGATACTGATGGGCAGGGAAACACTCAGCATTTATCGCGAAAGAACCGCACTGATCAATCGCCAGAAGAAGCATAAAGATGAAATAATCAGAGCTATAGTGGATAGCCAGGAAAAGGAGCGAAACAAGGTGGGGCGTGAGCTGCATGATATGATAGGGGCCAACATCTCTGTTATTCGCCAGAATATTGATAAAAGTAACACGGCACTGCTAAATGTGATTGATGACACCATTGAATCTGTAAGAAACCTTAGCCATGGACTGGTAACTCCCATGATCAGGGATGATGAATTTCAGGATGAAATCAGGGAGCTTTGCCTGCTGTTTTCCAATGAAAGTCTCAGGATCAAGTCACATTTTCATGGATGGAAAAGGATCAGTAAGCCTGAGGTAGCTACGCATTTATACAGGATTGTGCAGGAACTACTGCAAAACGCTGTGAAACACAGCAGGGCAAGCAGTATAAGCATACAGTTTATATTTGATGAATCGGAAAAACTGCTGTTGATATTCGAAGATAATGGCCGTGGCTTTGATTACCAGTCGGAGATCAGGAGCGGATTGGGCCTCATCAATATCAATAATCGTGTTAAGCTGATACACGGCAGCATAAAATATGATACAAGGGTAAACGGTGGAGGCACTACCGTATTGATAAGCCTGCCTGGTAAAGTGCTGGTGGACTAATTATAAATAACCAGGGGAATAGAAAAATTCTTAAGAGTGGTATAAAAATAGATATTAGCCAATTAAACCTCTAACTTTTTTTCCAAAAGAAGGATAGACCACCTGAGAATCGCAGTGGTGAAGCAGTTAGATTATAGAGCTCTACACCGGGAGTGAATCCAAAATATACAGCGACAAATGGCGAGATACCAAAGCCCTTCTTATGTTAATGGATCATCATGAAATAGGTGCTCCTATATTAATTTCATGCCATGATAAAAAAAGTAGCTGGTTTAAAGTAAAAGTAGATAATCAGATAGCTTTGGTGATAGGTGCTAAGTTAGTTCTGTTGCTTCTTTAATACGATCTCCGGCAAAATAATTCTTACTTCGCTTGTGTCATTTTCTTTTTGCCATAATATGATGAAATTAATAGAAGCTCCATTAATCAGATATCCTTGTTTCTCATAATTTGCAATGCTTTCTTTAAAACGGTTAGAAAACTTCACAATATATCTTCCGTTTTCATTAAGGCAACCTTGTTTGTCGGCTGCTAACTTATCACCACTTTTCAAGTCCCTTAATAAATGTTGTACAGAGAAAAAATAATCCAGCCAAATATCTTTGTGACCAGCATTTAAATGTAAAATTTCAGGTGCCACATACTGATTTGAGTCTGTAACATATTTTAAGCCGGGGGCAGTAATGGACTTAAAAATATTATTGTTATCGTGAATTGACAATAAGCTCTTTGCGCGGGTGATGGCAACATAGAGAAGTCGTTTGTTTTCATCTGAAAAACTGTTATAATTATTCAGCATCAAAAAGACATTATCAAACTCTTTCCCTTTTGATTTGTGAATAGTGGATACATTTATTATTTCCTGATTAATGCCAGCAAAATCTTCAATCCTGGATTCTTTTATAAATATTTCAATATCTGTCTTATACTTACGCTTTGGGTTTACTGTTTCAAAAGTTTTAATCAGGTTCCTGGATATTTCAAATGCTGAACTTTCTTTGTATTGTTGATAAATCTTTCGTTTAGCATGCTGCCATGCTTCATCAGAAATAATATACTTATCATCTGCCATGGTAAGGCAGTGCATAAAGTATCTTACTTCAAGAAGGTTTATAAGGCTGAACCCTTCATTAGTCTGGATGAGCTTAGCAGGCATATTATTCGCATTCAATAAGCCCGTTATTTGTTGCGCATCTGAATTTGTCTGAGTCATAATACAGGTTGATCCTTTCAGGTCAGTTGAAAAAACATCCTGAACA
>JBEPXQ010000061.1:0-8162 GCA_041641835.1 Bacteroidales bacterium | reverse complement strand
CTCTTACCTTTTTCCAGCACTGCCCTGGTAGCGGCATCCAGGTCGGAGCCAAACTTGGCGAATGCCTCCAGTTCGCGATAGGAAGCCTGGTCGAGTTTTAGTGTACCCGCCACTTTTTTCATGGATTTTATCTGTGCGCTTCCTCCCACTCGTGATACCGAAATACCCACGTTAATGGCAGGACGAACTCCTGCATTAAAAAGGTCTGACTCCAGGAATATCTGGCCATCAGTAATAGAAATAACATTGGTTGGGATATAGGCTGAAACATCACCTGCCTGCGTTTCAATTATCGGTAGTGCTGTAAGCGAGCCACCACCTTTCACAAGATGCGTTATTGTTTCAGGTATATTATTCATTTTCTGTGCAATAACATCCGATTCAATAATCTTGGCAGCTCTTTCCAGCAGGCGTGAGTGAAGATAAAACACATCTCCCGGATAGGCTTCACGTCCTGGCGGGCGCCTTAGCAAAAGAGATACCTCGCGGTAGGAAACAGCCTGTTTAGAGAGGTCATCGTAAATAACCAGTGCATGGCGGCCTGTATCGCGGAAATATTCACCAATTGCTGCTCCCGCAAAGGGCGCGTAAAACTGCATGGCAGCAGGATCAGAGGCAGTGGCTGATACGATTACCGTGTAGTCCAGGGCTCCTTTCTCTTTCAGGGTATTCACTATCTGAGCTACTGTGGAGCCTTTTTGTCCTATTGCCACATAAACACAAAATACCGGTTCCCCTTTATCGTAAAATTCCTTCTGATTGATAATAGCATCAACAGCAATTGCTGTTTTACCGGTTTGCCGGTCACCGATAATAAGCTCACGCTGGCCTCTGCCAATCGGGATCATAGAGTCGATTGCCTTGATACCTGTTTGAAGTGGCTGTTTTACCGGCTGGCGATAAATAACCCCTGGTGCTTTGCGCTCCAGCGGCATTTCATAGCGCTCGCCTTCTATTTCACCTCTACCGTCAAGTGGCTCTCCTATCGTGTTAACAACGCGGCCAAGCATACCTTCACCTACATTTATAGAGGCGATTTTTCCGGTTCTCTTCACCTTGTCACCTTCCAGCACATCGCCGGTTTTTCCCAACAATACTGCTCCAACGTTATCTTCTTCCAGGTTGAGTACGATGGCCATCAGTCCATCTCTTTCGAATTCCAGCAGCTCACCTGCTTCTGCGTTGCTCATGCCATAGATGCGGGCAATACCATCTCCAATTTCCAGTACTGTACCTACTTCTTCCAGTTCTTCCTCGTGTTTATAGCCGGATAATTGTTGTCTTAATATCGCTGATACTTCAGCTGGTTTTATTTCTGCCATGGTTATCTTGTTTTTCTGTAGATATTAAAATTTTCCCTGATAAATATTGACTTTGAATTCCCGTGATAATTCATTGAGGCGTTTCCTCAATGAAAGGTCCATCTCCATATCTTCCACTTTCAGCACCAATCCCCCGATAAGTTCTTCTCTGATTTCCTCAATTAGTTCCACTTCAGCGCGAGTTTGTTCTTCAAGGATATTTACAACCACATCACGAAGCTCTTCGCTAATGGGTTGTGCTGTCTTAAGAGTGGCCGTTTTAATATTGTTATGCTTCTTGTAATATACTACGTATTGATGTGCAATCTCCGGGATAAAAGCTTCACGGTTTTTCTGGACGATGATCATCAGGTATTTTAAAACGGTTTCGCCCACGTATTTTTCAAAAACAGCCTTTAGTGCGGCTTTTTTGGTCCTGTTATGCACCACAGGATTATCAAGAAGTTTCCTCAGTTCGCGGCTTTGCTTAATGGTATTATCTACCAGCTCCATATCATCCATAACCTGCATAACACTATCTTGCTCAAGGGCAAATGTAAACAGGGCTTTGGCGTACCGCTTTCCGATTTTTGAGATATTCATACCGCTTAATTAAATTTTACTTTCTGAAGTTGCTTCTGAATAAGATCCTGATGTTTTTCTTTATCGGATAATTCTTCTTTGAGCACTTTTTCAGCGATTTCAATTGAAAGAGTAGCAATTTCGTTTTTAAGCTCAGTTATTGCTGCCATTTTCTCATAATGGATCTGCTTTTTAGCCTCTTCCAGTATGCGGTCGGCTTCAATTTTCGCGTTGTCCTTGGCTTCCCCCACAATGTCATCACGCACTTTCCGGGCTTCTTTCAGTATTTCATCCCGCTCTTCTTTTGCTTTTTTCAGCAGTTTGGCATTGTCAGCCTGAAGGGTTTTCATGTCCTCGCGAGCCTTCTCCGCTGCATGCAGTGCTTCATCAATTGTCTGTTCGCGCTGGTTTAATGCTCTCATGATAGGTTTCCAGGCAAATTTTGCCAAAACAAACAAAACGATCAAAAACGCCAGCGTCATCCAGACGATCAGCCCTATTCCAGGATTTACAAGTCCCATAATATTTGGTATTTTAATTTTTCAATTTAAAAACTCTTTCCCGTAACCAACCGTAACGGGAAAGAGTGAGCTCTGTGATTATATTACAATCAGCAGAGAAATAACGATTGCAAAGAAAGCAACACCCTCGATAAGTGCAGCAGAAACGATCATATTAGACCGGATATCGCCTGCGGCTTCCGGCTGGCGCGCGATAGATTCCAACGCGCTTTTACCAATATTACCAATTCCGATAGCTGCGGCGATGGCGGCAATTCCGGCTCCAATTCCGGCGCCCATCTGTCCCAGAGGACTGAGGTCGGCTGCGGCTTGCAACATTACTGTTAAAAGTGACATACTAAATAATTTAAGTTTATATTTCGATTAATTAATGTGATTCTTCCGTTGCCATTCCTATATAAATGGCTGACAGTAGTACAAATACATAGGCCTGGATAAAAGCTACAAGTAGCTCAAGGAAATTCATGAAAATTGTTAGCGCCACAGATACTACCGATACGCCATAGCCGGCTGCGGCATTACCAATTCCAAAAATGAATATCAGGCTTATGAAACCAAGTATGATAATGTGACCTGCAAGGATATTGGCAAAAAGTCGCACCATCAGTACAAAAGGCTTTATTATCATCCCCGCAATTTCTATAATTGGCATCAGGGGAATAGGGATTTTCAGCCACCATGGTACACCAGGAGCATTGAAAATATGTTTCCAATAGTTTTTGTTGCCGCTGAATGTAGTAGTAAGAAAAGTAAAGGTTGCCAGAACGAGCGTTACGGACAGGTTGCCGGTAACATTTGCTCCGCCAGGGAACAGAGGGATGAGCCCCAGTAGGTTGGCAAAAAGTATAAAAAAGAACAGGGTGAGCAAAAACGGCATAAAGCGCTGATACTTATGTTCACCTATGGAAGGGCGGGCAACATCGTCCCTGATGAATAAAATCAAAGGTTCAAGAAGGCTTTGCAGACCTTTGGGAGGTCGGTTTGCTTCCTGCTTGTAGCGCCTGGCTATGCTCAGGAATATGATGAGCATCAGGATAGCTGTGATGAATATTCCGGCTGCCGTTTTGGTGAATGAAAAATCCACAGGCTTTGCTTTGCTTTCATCGGGTTTCATGGTACCGGGGATTACCGGTACAATTTCGCCATGCTCATTCAATTTATATCCTTTGTGGGCAGAATGTCCGTGGTGAAATCTTGATGACATGAAGCTAATGAGCTTACCGCTTTCAGTATCATATAGGATTATTGGTAGGGGAATGCTGATGTGTTTTTCGCCAACAGTAGCTATGTGCCATTCGTGGGAATCCATAACATGTTCGATAATCATTTCCCCGGCACTATATTCCTCTTCCTCTTCTCCATGTTTTGCATGCTCCTGATGATCCGCATTCTCCTCAACCGCAGTTAGTGCGTAGGAGGCACCTATCCATGATAAAAATAAACACAGGAGCGCAAATCGCATATAAAAGGTTGTATTTCTTATGTTTACAGACATAGTTGATATATGATTTTAATCATGCGCCAAAAATACCAAATTTTTTAGCGTTATACATGCCTCAGGCAAGCATAAACCAAAAATTTTGACATTTGTTCTATATACCCTTCTGTCTGTTGAAGCTGCCGGTTTATTCTTCCGGCTTGATCTTTCTTGTGGCCTTAACGATCGAGATAACTTCAAACCCGGTGAATAATACGTACAGAACTAAAAATGTGATCAGAAAGTTCACGGCATCACCGGGATTAATAAAAATATAGGCGATCATGATCACCATATAAAGTAACAGCTTTAATACGGTTGATAGCATGAATTTATTGTTGAAGCGGGCAAATTTCTGCCTACTGGCGCTAATAAGCACAAGGTGAACAATTACGGTTATGGCATAGAAAAACGCAACCAGGTAAAACAGCACCGGGCTAACCACTTCGGAAGGGGCGAGCCACCAGAACAGCAAAGCTGCCAAAGCAACCAGAAGTCCAAAAAGTGTAACCTCACGCAGGAATTTCTTCATAAAAACTGCCGCATTATTCATTTTTTTTCTTTTTATCGGTATGGATGAAATCTTTTATTGAGATATAAATGGCAATTCCTACTGAGGCAATGGACAGCAGGACTGTCAGCAAAGGAAACTCCAGGTTAAGGAGTTTATCCAATTTAACACCACCCCATACGCCGGCAGTGATAATCACCATCATCTGGAAGGCGATGGAGGAGTAACGCGCATAATCATGCAGGTTGCTTTTGCCGTTGTTCTTTTGTTGGTTGCTCATTAAGTTGGCTGCCTTTTTGGCTGTCAGAGGCCGGATTATCGGTCATTTTGCAGGTGGCATTAAACACTGCACCAGGTTCAATGGCCAGCTTGCGGGTAAAGACATCGCCTTCAATCTGCGCAGAAGCTTTTAACGTGAGAAGTTCCTTTACAACCAGTTTACCCTTAATTTTACCAGATACTTCAGCACTTTTGCAGCTTACTTCTCCTTCAATGTATCCGCTTTGGCCAAGAATGATCTTTTCTTTGGCATTTACCGTGCCGATTATCTTACCGTCTATACGCAGTCGTCCTGTAGATTCCAGATCACCACGGATCACAGTGCCTGAATCCAGTATATTAATTGCACTGCTTTCTGTTTCTGTTGCTTTTGCCATACTTCTTTTTCTCATTTCTGATTCCTGAATGTTGCCTCAAAATTAACTTTTATTCTTCAATAAATCAACTTTTGATCTTAATCCTTATTGAATCAGCTTTCTTCATTCAAATAATTCTTTTTGAAAAATTCGAGGTATTTCTCCACATTCTTATCCTTATAAAACTTTGAATAGTCATTAACTGACAACACAAAGTCATCACCTTTCCTCCCGGTGAAGAATTTTTTCAAATTAGGGTTATTCTTAACCGCACTGTGGTATTTTAATGCTTCTTCTGCATTTTTGAACCTGCTAATGGTGAGCATCTGGTGCTTGTTGTCCAGATAAACGCTGTTAACCGACAGGTCTTTCAGACTGAAGAATTCTTTATTGAAATTTGAATAGGCTATTTTCACCTTATTGATGGATAGTCCTTCCATGCTGAATATTGCAATGTAAAGCTGCATTTCCTCCGGTTCATAGGTATAGAAATCCTTATCTCCTGCTCCGGGAATTCCGCCGGATTCTGCTGTAGCACCGCCCTTTTCCTTCTTTGTTTCTCTACTCAGTGCATTAATCATCTCAGTGGCTGTGGTAGCAGGAGTTGTCCCTTTAAATTCGTTTGCTACATATCCAAGTGATTTCACATATGTGGATGAGTCGGCAATATGGCCCTGTGCAAATGCTTTAAGCAAGGCCAGGCGTGCTGTTGCTTCTGCTTTTTCGTAGCGGCTGATGCCTGTATCGGCCAGTGTTACTACCTTTTGATAGTTGCCATCAGCATATTCTTTCCATGCCTGGTTATAGTAATCCTCAGCTTCATCAATGCTTTTATTTTGTTTTCTGAAGTAATCCGGGTCCTCAATAAATTTCGCGTAATCACTTTCAGGATAATTGGCCAGGATTAGCTGTTTGTATTCTTTTGCCTTCAGGTTATTTCCAATTTTCTCGTGGTTCTGATAAAGGTGGAAGTATGATTTAAGGGTGTACTTTGAATCCGGGTAGCGGTTAATAAGGTCTTCGTGGGATGCCACAGCCAATTCATAATCTTTTAAACCTTCCTGATAGATCAACCCCAGTTCAAACAGCGCCTGTTTGATAATACTGTCGGACAGTGCTAAAGCTTCAGGGGTAAGAGGAAGATCCTGCAGGTAGTATTCCTTGTCTTTATTGGTGAGTTTTTGGCTTTCGGCTTCTTCCTCCATCAGGCCTTCGTCACCTTCGCCGCCCATACCTTCACCAAAGGCCGCTGACCCTTTTTCCTTAAGCCTCCAGTTGTCTTCCAGTTTTCTGTCACCCCAGCGTTTTCGGAATTCCGTGAGCCCAAAGCTTTTACTCTGGCTATTGTAAAAATACCATTCGCCGGAACCTCCCAATTGCTGGTTGCGAAAATCAGCCGCACGGCTCTCCTGCCGGGCAGCCATACGCATTTGTTCTTCCCTGCGCTTTTGCTGTTCTTGCTGCCTAACTTCTGCAATGAGGCCATTAATAAAGCGGTCGCGCTCCTGTGAGCTCATCCCGGCAACTTTCTGAAGGCTGTCCTGCAACTGAACCTTGATCAGGTTTTCAACCAAGCCCGATAAAACCTGATGCTTCTGATTCAGCTTTTCAAAATCAGGATATGTTTCGGGCAAAAATAACATGGCACTGTCGTAATAAGCCTGCGACAATTCATAATCTTTATTGTCGAAATACAACTCGCCCAGCTCAAGGGCTGAAACAGCCTTCTGCCGGTTGTTGTTGATGCTTGTACTAACCGATTTGCGCAGGTAATCAATGCCCAGTTCCTGTTTTCCTTCTTCCATGGCGATTTTTGCCAGAGCATAATAGATCACATCTTTGTACTCCTTATTCTTCGCATCTTTCAGCATTTCCTTCAGCTCTTCCCTGATGTCATATCCATCATTTTGATTCGACTGAAACGACTTGGCGATATTAATCTTGGAATAAAAAGTAAGGTCATAGGCTGGATTCTTTTTAATCACTTCCCTAAAGGCATTTTTCGCTTTGCTGTATTGCTTGTTCTTCTGAAAAATCTGCGCTTTAATAAACATCATGCGGGTTTTTACATCCTTATCCCTGCTGACTTCTATGGCTTCATCCAGCCAGTAAACAGCCTTATCATAATTTTCTACTTCAATATACAGCTGTGCAAAAACTCTGGGATATCGCCGCTGGCTTTCCTTATCTACTTTTCCACGGCGGTCGTAATACTTAACCTGCTCCAGCGAGTTTAAAGCCTGTTCGTAATTCCCGCGGATCACATCCACGTGAGCTTTCCATATCATGGCTTCATAAATCTGATCCCGGCGATGATATTTGGAAATGACAAAATTGAAAAGACGCTTGGACAACATGTATTCCCGCTTGTAAAATTGGGCCTTACCCATCAGCAGGTATGAATCATCAATCCAGTTGTTGTATTCTTTGCCCCGGAATTCCATAGAGTGCTTCTGCACTACCTTTGCTGCTTTTTTTACAGCGCGGTCCATGTTAGGAGCCACCGACTGGGATGCAGCTTCATCCGCGAGGCGGAAAACCGGAAGTATTTCATCAAAATTATCCGTATGGGCATCGTGAATCTGCTTTATGCCCTGCTTTAGCGCTTGCTCCCCGTTAAAGTAAGCATTATAATGGGCTGTAACATTATGAAATACACGGCGGGTAAAGGTGTTTTTCCTGGTGGAACATCCCCCGAGTATTAGAAGAATAAAGGCCAGCAATAATGAGCCTGACAGTATTTTAGTTCTGTTTATCAACGGTATATATCTTTTGTTTATGGGCAATCAAAGCTCAATAATCAGCCGCTTTTCTATCGCTTCAGCAGCAAAGTAACTGGTTATTCAGCATTGGTACTCTTATTAACTTAAAAGTCACAAAATTATTTTATTTTTTATAACCTGAAAATTATAAGGAACAATATTCAGTAAAAAACTGATCTTTGAATTTCATCTTAAGCCTAATCCGAAATATTTTAACTTCCTTCACGTTATCTTTCCCATCAGATTAATATATAAACAATTAAGATGTAAAGCCTTTTGGGTTTTCAGGCTTGCAAACCAAATTGATTATCTTTGTAGATTAATTTTTTCAGAACAAGAAAGCATAAACGCTTTGAAATAATTGATGGAGCAG
>JBEPXQ010000060.1:0-8319 GCA_041641835.1 Bacteroidales bacterium | reverse complement strand
AAATGAGGGGGAGAAAAAAATGGGAAAACGGCCACGCCTTAAAAATTTTAACACTGTGTGGCCGTTTTCCCATTTTTTTTCATCCACACTACTTAACACCTTGTCACCTCGAAGAAAGACTTTTCGGAGCGGAGCGTAGGAAATCTGCCTGAGAGGTCTCATGGAATCAAATCATTATCGTTGTTCATTGTTCCTTATTCCTTGTTCGTAGTCCCGACCTTCGGTCGTGGATGCTCAAAAAACGATTAAATCGAAGATTTCTGGTATTTTGGCATTCGGTGTTTCCTTTCAATCTCATCCAATCTATATGAATTGTTTCGTTCTGTAAGCGAGGAGGCTGGTGAGTTCATTCGCAGCCGAATTACAAATTCAGCTGAGCGGGGATAGTGAGATGGTGACAACCAATCCCCCGATAGCTATCGGGGCAATCAATCAAAAATTCAGATATGTTCACATAACCTGGCGATTAGAGAAACCTTAAACCTTAAACCTTAAACCTTAAACTTTAAACCTTAAACCTTCAACCTTCAACCTTAAACCTTAAACCTTCAACCTTCAACCTTCAACCTCAGTCTTTTACCTCTTCAGTCTGTGTCTGTCATTATCAAAGTCATCCATAAATTCATTTTCATTTTTATGCACTTTATTACTCATTAGCAGCGCGATTGGTTTGTACTGGTTTTGGTGCTCGAAGATCACCTTTACAATTGCAGCCACAGGTATGGCCAGGATGATACCACCTATGCCCCATATGAACCCTCCAACTATCAGGGCCATGAGCGCCACCAGTGGATTTATAGCCACGCTGCTGCCAACGATATTTGGTGTGATGATATTTCCTTCGAGGTTTTGTATCACTACATACATTCCCACTACAGCCAGTGGTTGCCACCAGTTATCGGTGGTGGCCACAGCATAAATAAATGGTAATGTCCCGCCCAGCGTAGTGCCGATGTAGGGGATCACAGCCAATAGTGCTGCCAGTACCCCCCAGAAAACGGCGTAATCAATGCCGATGATCATCAGGCCCACGCTGTTCAACACTGCAAGTATGGCCATCACGATCAACAGTCCGTATAGGTAGCCCTGTATGGTCTTTTTTATCTGGTACAGAATATCTTTGAAATTGTTCCTGTTTTTTTCTGAAGCCTGAATAAGCAGGAAATTTCGTATGCTGTTGCGATACCAAAGTAGGAAGAAGGTAAAAAGCAGGGTAAGAAAAGCATTAAACAGGAAAGTAGTGGAAACCATTATTCCTTTCTGTATGTAGGCCATGGAGTTATCCACCAGTTTTGGGATGTTTTGCTGAATGTCGGATTCGGTGAGTCCGATATTTTCTCTCAGCCAGACAATGATGCGTTGGATTCCATTGGCAATTTTTTGAGTGATATCAGGCAGATCCTGTATGATATTTGAAAATTGTATGGAAAACACCATAATTATTGTTCCCAGCACGATCAGCACACTAAGCAGTGCCAGCAAAACCGCTGGGATCCGCTTTTTTACGAGCCGTTCGAATAGATTGCACACAGGCTGAATCATTATGGTAAACAGCATAGCAAACGCCAGTGGTCCAAGTATGAACTGTCCGTGTTGTAAAATAATGATTGATAGCACTATGGTGATTAAAAAATAAGAGGCTCTGCGGAAAAAGAAAGGTTTTGCTTTGTTCATTGCAGTGGTTGTTTTTCTGATAGTAAAAGTAGGGCTTTTTTTAGAAACACTAAAAAAATGGATATTGTTCTGCAACTTATCTCTCCAGCTCATCTCATCTCACCACCTCCCCACCTCACCATCACCTATTGCCAACTACTTTTTTGCCTACTGCATACTGATTGCCCCGATAGCTATCGGGGGATTGGTTGATCGGATGATTGATAATAACAACATCATTTGTTTTGAACTTCAGGAAGTTTATTATTTGCCTACTGCTTTCTTGCCTATTGCCTACTATCATTTCATCCCGGCACGGACAACATGTCCGCGCCATCCAGAGCTAACACCTTGCTCACCATCTCACCATCTCACCACCTCACCATCTCCCCATCGTAGGTTTCATGCTTTTGGGTACTGATTGGTGGCCCCGCGGCAGGGCGGAGGCTGGCAGCCTTTGCCCCGTGGCTTTTAGCTGCTGTGCTGTGGGCAGAGCGGAGCGTAAGCGAGCTCCTGCCTACAGCATACAGCAGCTTAAAGCGGCGGGGTAAAGCTATAGGCCGCAGCCCGTAGCCGCCCTAGTAATTATCATTTATTACATCGGGAAGACATATTATTAAACATTTCCGGTGGCTGCATGTTTTAAAATGCAGATACTTATATAACTGGCTATACGCGATGGGAAACTACCGTTCGTTTGACAATAAAGTGGCGCGGGCCGTGTTTATTGGTCTGCTAATTGCCTGTGGTTTTTCGCTGGTGATTTTCTTTCCTGATTTCTTTCTACTGCTGTTTGCGGCTGTTTTCCTGGCTGTGTTGCTTACATTTTCAGCCAAATGGGTATCAGGAAAAATTCACCTGAAATATGGCTGGTCACTGGCACTGGTCATTTTGGTTATTTTGCTGATCACCGGGGCGCTTGTGATCTTCCTGGGTCCATCGGTTAGCGAACAGGTACAGCAGATGGTTGATAAACTGCCGGAATCAGTCAGCGTTTTTAAGGAAAATGTGACCCGGAGTAGCATTGGCAGGCGGCTTTTTAACCGCCTACCTGAAGATCCTTCGAAAATACTACAGGGGAATGGCAAATTAATAAAACGTGCGCTGGGGACTTTTTCCACTGCAGTGGGTGCTATTGGCAATTTGTTTCTGATCATTTTTATTGGGATTTTCCTGGCTGCAAAACCAGCTTACTATTTCAATGGCTTCATTAAGCTGTTCCCTGTTTCATCCCGCGAAAGGGTGTCAGCGGCTTTTAACCGGGCGCATGTGTATCTTAGCCTATGGATGCTGGCCAAGCTGGTATCCATGGCTGTTGTGGCTGTGCTTACCATAGCCGGGCTGTATGCGCTGGGGATGCCATTGCCTATAGCCCTGGGTGTTATTGCCGGACTACTGTCGTTTATTCCCACCCTGGGGCCGTACCTGGCACTTGTGCCTGCTGTGCTTATTGCTTTTACCAAAGGGGCGGATATGGCACTATACGTTGTTTTGCTTTACATGGCTGTACAATTCGTGGAAAGCTACCTGATAACTCCTTACGTGCAAAAACGCCTGGCAGCTCTGCCACCGGCTCTAATGCTGTTGTTTATGCTTCTGATGGGGATGCTAACCGGGATACTGGGTCTGATACTGGCTGCGCCACTGCTGGCAGGACTAATGGTGTTGGTGAAACAGCTTTACGTGAAATCTTACCTGGAGAAAAAACCAGAGTAACTGTGCTACTGAATGTGTTTTAGAAAAATAACAGCTAAATAACTACCGGCTATAATGGCTGCTATCCCCCGAAATTACTCTTCTATAAAACAATTAACATAACCTTTTTAATTTTCGGGTGTTAGAATCAGGTATATGATCGCACTAATGAACATTAAAAAAACCTAAAAATCAATATATAAACACTTTTCTCCATTGATGAGCGTCCTTTTGCTGTCTTTTTAATGTTGAATGAAGAATCTGTTATTGGAAAAATAAACGCTATTCCGGCCAGTCGATTTTAATAGAGCCCGTCCCGAATGTTTACAACTTTATTTTTTATTGATTATTAGTTGATTTGTTGTGCCTATATTACCAAAAATATACTAACGATATGTCTAAACGAAAATTTAACATAGAATACCTTATAAAACTGCAGGCACTATTTGAAAATCCCGTGGCTGGCTTCATTATTTTTAATCCTGATGCTTCAATGGAGGCAGTGAATAAAACTATGGCCCGTCAATTACAAATGGACAAGGAAGAAATTGAGGGCAGATCGGTTCATGAATTTTTGGATGAGCATGACAGCCGTTTGATGAAACTGTTCATGGAGCGTTTTTTAAAAAATGAGAAAGATAGCGCACTTGAAGTTAATTTTATACCGTCTAATGGCACGGACAATACCCTTGAAATGGCTGTGGCAGGTTCCCACCTTGATGGTGAGATAATTTTCATAGGGATCAGCAAAGATATTTCAGTGGAAAAAAACCTGAGAGATGAGCTGGAAAATCAGCAGCAGGCCCATAAAAAATCCATAAAGAGCCTTAAAAAGGAAAGTGCTTTTAATGAAATGATCAAGCGGTTCGTGGATATGGCGGCTCATGAATTCAAAACTCCGCTTTCCGAGATATTTCTCGCGCTCGATCTTATTAAAAGATATACAGAAGAGGATGGCCTGGAATGGCAAAAGTTCACTTATCACCAGCAAATTGAAAAGCAGGAAAGGTATATCCGCGATGCTGCTTTAAGGATAAAATCTGTGTTGAATGGTTTTCTTTCGCTTAGTACCATTGAGTCGGGGGATATACAGGTGGAGAAAACAGAATTTAACCTGAAAAGCTATATGGAGTCATATAAAGATAAAATGGCGGATTTAGTGAAAGACCGGACGAATATAAGTTTTAACCTGGAAGAAGCAGATCATAATGTGAAAACCGATTCACAGATTCTCACCGGTATTATGAATAATCTAATGTCGAATGCTTTAAAATACAGCGGAAATCAGGACGAGATATCTGTGGAAGCACGCGTGAAAGATCATAAATTATTCCTGATTGTGGAGGATGGCGGTGATGGGATTGATGACGAAGACCAGCCAAATATTTACCAGGTTTTTTTCAGAGGTAGTAATTCTTTTGAAAAACAGGGATCAGGACTTGGCCTCACCATTACCCGCAAATATCTTGACATGCTGAATGGTGATATCTCTTTTGCCAGCAAAAAAGGTGACGGGACAAATTTTGAAATTACAATACCTCTTGACAATCATGAGTAAGCATATTCTAGTTATAGAAGATGAACCCGTGCTAAGGGAAAATATATCTGAGCTACTCATGATGGCAGGTTATATCGTGGTACAGGCTGATGGTGCAGAAAATGGCATGAAAATCATCAATCAGCAATTCCCGGATCTGATTATCTGTGATATCATGCTAACAGGCACGAATGGATTTTCGCTATTGCATTTACTAAAAAAGCATCCTGAGACCTCTTTAATTCCCTTTATTTTTATGACAGCTAAATCCGGCAGGGACATTATGCGAAAGGGAATGGAACTCGGTGCCGATGATTTTCTTTTTAAGCCTTTTGAAAACATTCAGCTGTTGAAAGCTGTGGAAATGAGGTTGCTGAAGCTCCAGCAGAATGAACATAACCTGCTTGCAGTTCATGATACAAAAACACTTACCACAGTAGTAAGACGTATGCTTGAAAATTCCAGCGAAATATCACGCAGTAAAAATGAAGTATTATACCGTCCCGACCAAATCCCCACTGGTGTTTATTACATGGAGAAAGGAAGCATAAAAACATACCTGATTAACCGTAAAGGAAAAATTTACACCACCGGTATTGCTGGTGTTGGTCAGTTTGTTGGATATCGTGCAATAATCGAAAACAGGGGATATGATCAGTTTGCAGAAGCAATGACTGATTGCGTCCTGAAAAAGATTTCACTTGACAAATTCAAAAAGGAAATTAATGATCCTGCTACTGCTTCAGTCTTTTTAAACATTTTGTCCAATGGTCTTACCAAAAAAAATCACGAACTGCTTGAAATGGCTTACGAGTCTGTTTCATACAGGCTCGCGGTCAGGCTGCTGGAAATATTCCATGCCCATCAAAATGAACCCTTTGAAATCAGCAGGGTTGCTTTAGCTGAGATTATAGGAACATCAACAGAAACGCTGGTAAGGTCTATCAGAAACTTTAGTGACCAAAAACTGATAGAGCTTTCCGGCAAGAAAATCTTTATTCCTGATCCACAACGACTGAAAAGGATAATAAGGAATTATTGATCAACAGGCCCATTATCAGCTAATATTTGCTTGCATCTTATGATTATATCGATCAAACAATACAGGATTTTAGTCCTGTTTCGGAATCTGGAATCCCAATTCAACTGGTTTTGCTAAGGACAGAGGATGATAGAAAATCGTGAAAACCATGAAAGGAGTTTTCCATCTGCTTAATCCACACCCGGGATCATCAAAATCACTCTTCATTTTTTATGAATAATTCATATTAAATTGAACATTTTTCCTTTTTGTCTTTTTATTTAATGTGCTAACGTATGCGTGTAACTGTTAGATAAGCTGCTAAAGATATTAAACACTATCCGGCAGGGAACTAAAATATTTTTTTTCTTGAAAAATTAAATTGGGTATATTAAATTTGCTGATGCATATTAACGCGATTTATTGTGTAACTGATTTGTTTAAAGCTGTAAATAGCAAGTGTTAATTATTTATGTAGAGGAGAAAAGCCAAACTAATGTTTGTGAAAATGATTGAGAATAATTTTGATATCGAAAATATTGCGAAGCTTCAGGCCCTTTTCAATAGCCTGGTAGCGGGGATGATAATTCTTGACGGGAATGGAAGAGTGGAGTCTTTGAATACAACTCTTGCAGCATTGTTGGGTTACACCCATGGAGCGATAGAGGGTAAGCTCATCAATGAATTTCTTGATGCGGATAACAGCGCGAAATTCAACAAATATAAGCAGGAAGTAGTTAATGAAAATGGTAGCGATAATCCAATACAGCCTCTTCAGCTGTGGCTGAAGGGTAAATCAGAAGCTTCATCTATAAAACTCAGCTTATCATTTTCTTACGTGGATTCAGACTTGTATTTCGTCGGTATTTCCACAGATAGCAGTATTGATAATAAGCTTCAGCTAAAACTGCAAAACCAGCTCAGGAGTAGCAGATTCTTTAAAGAAAAATTTGAAAACGAAGAAGCACTTAAAGAGATGTTAAACCGGGCTGTATCCATTGCATCACATGAACTGCACACCCCGGTGTCAGGTATTATAACGTCGATAAACCTGATGCAACGCTATATTATAGATAAGCAGGATGATTGGAATAATTTTCCGCATCACGAGTTAATTGAAAAGCACATTGCTTTGTTAAATGAATCGGTGAGGAAGATGCGGGAGATGATAGGTGAATTATTATCCCTGGGTAATATATATTCGGGGGAAACTAATATGTATAAAAACAAATTTTCCCTGAATGATTTTCTTCATGATCATAAAAGCTTTGTCAAAAGCATGGTTGCTCCGCAAAGAGAGCTTGAGTACAGAGTTACTAATGATGATCAGCATGTGAATCTTGACAAGAATCTACTGCTGAGTATCTTAAATAATGTAGTATCAAATGCTATTAAATATAGCGATGTGGGAAGCAGGATAAAAGTTGATGCCACTGTGGAAGATGAAAAGCTTAATATTACGATTGAAGACCAGGGACGTGGAATACCTGAAGCAGACCAGAAGAAAATCTTTAATCACTTTTACAGGGCTGGCAATACTGGTGGTGAAAGCGGAACAGGCCTGGGGCTTTCAATCGCGAAATCATATACAAGAATGCTTGGAGGGGAGATAAATTTCGAAAGTGCTGATGGGAAGGGAACAACGTTTTATATAAGTATCCCGTTACAATGAAAGAGAAAAAGCGCATTTTAATCATTGAAGATGATCCTGTTTTAAGTAATAATATTGAAGAATTATTATTGCTGGCAGGTTATGATGTATGTAATACAGATAATGGTATTAAAGGACTTCAGCTTGCCCGTGAATTCAATCCCCACCTGGTGCTTTCGGATATTTTAATGCCAGGCACGGATGGCTTTAGTGTTCTGCATGCCTTTCGTGCTAATCATGAAAGCTCCTCGGTGCCGATTATCATGATGACGGGTAAAACTGACAATAGTACTTTCCGGCAAGCCATGGAAAAAGGTGCAGATGATTTTCTTTTTAAACCATTTAAGGATATCGAGCTGCTGAATGCCATCGAAAGAAGGTTGATGAAATCTGAAGAAACTGCGCGTGCTGTTATACCTATTTTTAATAGCCCAAATGAAAATGTGAAACAGAATAATCATTTGGATCAATTACTGGCTGATGCTGAGGAGATCACTGCTGGAAAGGGTGAGGTCATTTTCGCGCAGGGCCAGGCACCCAATCACGTGTATTTTATAGCAGAGGGAATTGTTTGCACCTACCGTGTAAATGGTAATGCCAGGGTTTTTGCATCTAATCTTCTTACACGCGATCAATTGTTGGGTTATCAGGCTGTTTTTGATAATGAGCCACGGAAGGAAAAGGCCCAGGCACTTACTAATAGTGTTTTAAAAAAGATCCCTGTTAAGCACTTTAAGAACGCTATATTAAATCATCCCGAAA
>JBEPXQ010000059.1:0-8368 GCA_041641835.1 Bacteroidales bacterium | reverse complement strand
AGGTTGCACAGCCTGGTCTGGAAACCCTGATAGCTTTTTCAAAATACTTTAATGTGGCCATAGATACGCTGCTTAAGGTGGACCTGAGCAAGCTACAGGAAAGCCAGCTATCGCAGATTGAGCGGGGCTATGATACATTTATCACCGGCAGTCAGATACGTGTGCTGGCTACGACAGTGGACCAGGATAACAATGAAAATATTGAATTAATAAACGAGAAGGCAAAAGCCGGATATCGCACCGGATATGCAGACCCTGAATACCTGAAAGTTTTGCCCACCTTCCAGATGCCTTTTTTATCAAAAGAGCGCAAATACCGCACTTTTCAGATAAGTGGCGACTCCATGCTGCCCATCCCCCATGGATCGTGGATTACAGGTGAATTTGTGCAAAACTGGCAGCATATCCGGTCTCAGCATCCCTACATCATACTCACTGTGGATGATGGCGTGGTTTTTAAGGTGGTGGAAAATAACCTGAAGCAAAGACAGCAACTAAAGCTGTATTCACTCAACCCGCTGTATAAACCCTATAACATAGATGCCAAAGACATACGGGAAGTGTGGAAATTCATACATTATATCAGCTCCGAAGTACCAGAGCCCAACACGCCTAAAGAGCAAATAATAGACGCCGTGAAAAAACTGGAACGCGATGTGAAGGCTATACAGACAAAGCTGGATATATAACCCAAATAGTCAGCAACTGGTCTCCCTGGCTTTAAAACCGGAAGATCCCTCATGGGTGGTTAGTCTTCCAGTTCAAAAATATCTTCCACAGATAAACCAAAGTAGCTGGCAATTTTCATTGCCAGCACTGCAGATGGCACATATTTCCTCTTTTCTATGCTGTGGATAGTCTGCCGCGAAACTCCAACAGCTTCTGCCAGTTCGGATTGGGATATCTCAGCCCGCGCCCGCTCTATACGTATGTTATTTTTCATGATAACAATGCAATGAAAATCAGTATTAAGCCAGTCAGACTAAGGTAAATAATATAAAATCCTGAATTTTTTCTCACGGATTCTCCAAGATTGGATTTATCATCTACCCAGATGGGGTCAAAATATAGTCTCAGGTAGAAAGCAAACAAGTAAACCATATTTGCCACAGTTATAAACATTACTATGCCAGCAGGCCCAAGTAGAAAATCAGAATGAGGATTTAATATACCTGTAAATGAATACGCTAGCATACTGCCGCTTAAAATTGCGAATGCCATATAAAAAGAATGTCCTCTTATGGCTTTTACACGTTCATCCTCTATCTTTTCTTCACTTCCCCAAATTCCGGTAAAACCTACTAACAACATTACAGTTAATAGCAATTCCATATCTGCTTCCCAGTTGATCATATTCTGTGGGAAGTTCAAAAAATGCTGCGTTATCAGAAATATTAAACTAGCTAATGATAACCCAATTGCATAAGGTTTTACCTTACTTGACATTAACGGAGTAAATGGCACTTTCATAAGATTTTTTGATCACAAATGTAAGGCTTGCTTTACATAATTGCAAGTAATCTTTACTTTTTATGAAAGGCTTAGAATTAGAAGCAATGAGTGGACGTAAAACTCACTTTACTGCTTTATTAACTTAATTCGCTTTACATTTTCCCTTACATAAAATTCCACTATAATAACTGAAGTCTTGATTCGTTCAACATCAAGAACTATAGATTCCTGAAAGGATCCTTCCTTTAACACAACCCCATCAATGGATACTAACCTGAAAAAAACAAGCTCACTCATGTTACTTTCAAGTGAAAGCTCAGTTTCCACCGGATTGGGATAAACTCTTAGTGCCTCATCTATCCATTTTGGTATCCCAACCCAATCTACATTAATAATGTTGGATGTATCACTTTTGCATCCGAATGAGTTTGATATTATTACGAAATAGTCACCATTCTGTTGAATAATGTGGTATTGATTGCTTGCATTTGGCATTAGCGTATGATTGTGATACCATTGATTGCTAGATGGTGAACTGGAAAACAAAGTATCATTATTATGTGTGAGAAGCGGATTGGCAGGTTTCGGATTTACGGTTAGTTCAAGTGATGTAGTACTGTCGCATCCGTATTGGCTGGTAGTAGTATGATAGTATGTGCCTGGTTGACTTAGCATATTTCCCATAAAATCATAAGAATCACCATCGCAAATACTTTTAGCTATGACTACTGTATCAATTTGATCCACGGTTAGTGTGAGTTGATAAACACTGTCACATCCATCAATCGTTAATAATGAATCAAAGTAAGTGCCTGAATAACTATAACTGTTACCTCGCCACGTATAACTATTGTTCTCACAGATTACCATATTCTCGTTATGATAAAAGTTACTCTTACAACTTTTATTAGCATAGAGAAAAGCTATAAATGGACTATTATAGGCTAATGGCACACCTGTAACTATTAAATCTTTTTTGTTATCACCATTCGCGTCAAGGAAACCCGCAGAGCCAGAATGAGTATTATATATAGAAGTAGGCATTACTGAAAAACTACCACTTCCGTTGTTAATGTATAAATTGCTGACTGATTTATAATCACCGGTGTACCCGCACACAAATATGTCATAATCGCCATCTCCCTCGACATCTGCAAAATCAACAGCACTATTTGACACCCCTGTGAAGGTTTGATTTAACATCTGGGAAAAATTTCCCGCACCATCATTTTCATACATTATAGCCATCGTAGTATGACTTTGGTTAAGGCCAGTGGTAAACAAATCAACATCATTATCATTATCCACATCAATAAAGTCAACTGTTTCTCCAAGAGCAGTAATACTACTTGATGTTTGTAGATTAAAATTGCCGTTACCATCATTTAAGTAGATTTCAGTTACCTTGGCTGAGGATGATTTCTTGCCAGTCAAAACCAGGTCCATATCGTTGTCATTGTCAATATCTGCGAAATCAGTATCACCTGAATGTACTGGAGTAAAACCGGAATTACTTACAGAGAAATCACCATTACCGTTATTAAGGTATAATCGAGAAACAACGTCATTGGTATATGATATAAAGCTTTTACCTGAAATAAAAACGTCTATGTCATTATCGCCATCAACATCGGCAACAGCTATTGAACTATTATGAACAGCAAGAAATGTGGTATCCGATTGTAATACAAAATTTCCATTTCCATCATTAGTATATATACCAGTGAATGAAAAGCCAGTACTATCTAAACCGGCTATAATTATATCTTTATCATTGTCATTATCAATATCTAAAAAACAGACATCACTAAAATACAGGTTTCTAAAATTTGATGAAGATGACGTATAATTTCCTGTACCATTATTTAAATACAAATTAGTGTATAATTGCTCAAAAGTACCCTGCCCGGAATAAATCAAATCCAGATCATTATCCTGATCAACATCTGCATAATGGAAATCGCCCTTAATAAAAGCATCCAAAACTGTACCTTTCGCGTGTGCAAAATAACCGCTACCATCGTTAATAAACAGACCTGTGAAACCTACTGACATAGTCATGTTATTTTTCCTCCTCATTCCATTAAAAAAAAGATCTTCATCGCCATCTCCATCAACATCAGAAAACTTTAAGTATCCTCTTCCAATATCAGGATATAATCCACTACTGACCTGTGAAAAAGATCCATTATTATTTTTATACATGAAATTTACTGGCGAATTGGCTGTATCCTGTCCTATTAATATCACATCATCATCATTATCGCCATCCACATCAACGAATTCAAATGAGGGATAATCAAGATAGTTAATACCAGCATTTGTTGATGTGAAACTACCAGTACCATCATTCGTATATATCTTTACATGGTTATTCTTGGCATTATCTATTCCAAACATTAAAATATCTTGATCATTATCTCCATCTATATCAGAAAATTTAGCTGTCGCAGCCCAAACAAGGTCAAAAGTAACTGATGACTGGGTAAAACTGCCGTTACCGTTATTTAGATATAATTTATTTGAATAGGTTTGCATATATGAACTAAAATATATCCCGGAAATTAGAACATCAAGATCGTTATCATTATCTACATCGGCAAATTCTACTGTCGAACCATATAAATCAACAAAATTTGATGATACTAATGAGTAATCCCCCATTCCATTGTTTAGATAAAGTTTTGTAACCGGATTTACGTAGGGAGCACCTGTTATTAATAAGTCAAGGTCACCATCATTATCAATATCAGCGAATCCAACTTCCCCATCCTGAAGCCCCTGAACAGTTGTCCCCTGTTTTAATGAGAAATTTGCATTACCGTCATTTATATAAAAATGTGAAACGTATGTTCCCGAAAAGCTTTCTCCTCTAATAAACACATCCAGATCTAAATCATTATCAATATCTACCAGATCAATTGTTTCATAAAAGACAGTTTTCAAAAAAGATGAATCTGTTCTTACCGAAAAATTACCATTACCATCATTCAAGTAAACTTTCGTTAAAGAATCACTTCTTGTAAAAGGAATTATAATGTCGGTATCACCATCTCCGTCCAAATCACCACTGCCTGATTCACCATTACCTCTTATAAAATTTACCATATTCCCGGGTTCCGGTGGTAATGGTAAAACCGTTTCAAATTTTACATTTTGAGCTAACACTGCTGAAGTGCATAAAAGGCCGATTAAGAAAGTTATGTAAATTTTTTTCATAATGAATATTTTAGATGTCAAAAATAACAAATCTTTTACTCTGGCAGAATACCTCTGCAAAAAAAAGGCCCTTAGCGGGCCTTTTAGTTTTTGGGGTCAGTATGGGATTAATTTTCCCTCAGAACATTTTCATCATATTCCAGCTCAAAGCGCAGCTTATGCTTTGATTCCTCCAGGGCAAGACTCTGGAAAAGTTCCTTCATCTCATCGTTCGGAGCCATATCAGCAAGATCAGAATACAGCCGGAAAGCTGACTTTTCCTTTTTCATGGCCACGATCAATGCCTGCTCGTAATCCATATCAGCATGTGGTTCCACATCGGTTTGATAATCGGCAATTTTCAGGTCAGTAATATTCTGCTCCGGAACCGCATATAGGCCTTCTTTTTGGATGCGTGCAAGTCGCGCTTTATGCCCTACCTCCTCCTGCGCAAAGCTTTCAAAGACCTTTTTCATGTCCTCATTTTTCGAATTCGCTGCCAGTATGGTATAGAAATCCACGGCCTTTTGTTCTTCATTCATCGCGAACTGAAGAATGTCGTCTATAGTTCTGAATTCTTTCATAGTATAATGGTTTGAGATTATTAACTAAGCTTTTCGTTAAACTCTTCCTCAAAACGTTTCACCAGGTAATCGCAACCGAAGTCAAACATCTTCAAGTCATTGTGCTTTCCGTCAAAAAGGAACGGGATATTCCGGCCATCCTCTGCTGTCGGCAGCAGGCTCACCGCTTCCATAAAAGCATCATGAACTTCTTCAATACTTTCCAGTCCGAAAGCTTTATGAAGCTGAACCAGCTGTTGCACATTATCATGTTCCACTTTGGGATACTGCAGATCGTATTTTTCAAAGGTCTGTATCTTTTTTTCAGCATTGGTAAAGCTTCCACCGGTTTCATGAGGCAAAGCAGCAGGCATCACCAAATCGGCCATTTTTGCTGTTTCAGTGAGGAAATAATCCTGAACCATCAGGAAGCCCGTATTATCCAGCCAGCTTTTCACTTCATCCTTCTCAAAGGCACACCCCACAGGGTCTTCACCAAAAACAAACAGGTTTTTAATATTTCCTTCTTCCAGTTGCTTGTCCAGTGGATCACCAACATCAGAAGGCAGATCATCCACCTTCCATAGCGAAGCCATCTTGTCATTCAGTATCTGATTTTCACCAACCGGTGAGGTACCAACACCAAATCCCTGACCTATGCCCATATCCAGCAGTCCCTGGCTGTTGTTTTTCTCTTTCAGACTGATCAGCCCCATGGCTGTTTTACCAAGCTTGCCGGTAAGCAGCATCAGGTTACGCACCTCTGCCATAGCATTTGCAGGCAGATGTTTCTCCTCGGTTATAAGTACAGCCTGAAGCTCTTTATTGAACTCATCGATAAATGCGGACAGTTGATCACGATCTACACCTGCATTATTCAGAAGTTCATCAAAATCTTCCTTTATCAGCTCATCCTTATACTTCTGAAAATCTTTGGTGCGGTCGTTCACAAACATTTCATTCACCAGATCATTATCCACTATAAAGTAGTTTGCTGCCCTTATAAAGTGATAATACTGCTTTATTTTAAGCACTTCATCCACTTTGTGCTCCATATCACTTTGCTGCTGTTTGGTGATTAGCTTTACAGGAGTTCCTTCGGTGCGGGCTTTATTCACCATAAAACCGGCAACAGCATGATCACGGTTTAACTCAGCACCGAGCAGCCAAATTTTGCCAGCCTCTTTAATCTCCTGGAAAGGTACATTCATCCAGGTATCAAAATGATAACCTTCGCCCCTGCCCAGGTAGTGGAAGCTGTCAATATTATTGGTTTTTACTCCGGCGCGGGCAAATTTCTGGATCATATACATCTCTTCATTACTCAGCCGTGCACCGGCAAAAAAGGCGTTCTCATTCCTGCCGGAATCTTTTATCTTTTCAATAATAATTTTATAGGCTTCATCAAAAGATATTTCCTTAAACTCACCCTGCTGCTTTAATAAGGGCTTCGTTATCCTTGAATTATCATTCAGATAATGATAGCCAAACCTGGGATAACGGCAGATACTGCCATACTTATTCACCAATCCTTCCTGCTTGCCGGTAGTCTTCATCACAAATCCTGACTTGTGGTGATGTGTGATTTCGCAACCCACAGAGCAGTAGTTACAGATCAGGTCAATAGGCTCTGTTTTCACAGGGCCGGGCTTAAATGGCACATTCTCAGTGATAGCACCTGTAGGACAGGCTGATATGCACATACCACAGCTTTCGCAGTTGGTATCGGCAAGGCTGTCGCCCATGGCCGGGGCCACATAGGTATCAAAGCCACGGTTTATTAAGCCAAGCGCATTGGCACCCACCACTTCGCTGCATATCCTGATGCAACGCGAGCAAAGCACGCACTTATTGTTGTCGATCTCAACAAACGGGTGGTCAAATTCCACCTCATATTCTTTAAAATCACCTTTGTATTTTCCCTGTTCTGCATGATAAGTGGTGCTGTGTTTTTGCAGATCACAATCAAAAAAGGCCACGCAACCACATTCCAGACAGCGCGAGGTTTCCTGCTCTACTTTTTCTTCGCTCTGGTAGCCCAGTTCCACCTCCTCAAAATTTGCACGCTTATCAGCATCCAGCACTGGCATTTCATAACGCACTTGCTGACGGTATCTTTCAGCATAGTCATCCACTACCTGCGGCTTGAAATTGTCTTTTCTGCTCACGAATTCCTTTACAGGCAATGAAAACTCTTTCCCATTAAGTAATTGCTCCACACTGCGTGATGCTATTTTAGCCTGGTTGATCGCTTCAATTACGGTAGCAGGGCCTGTAACCCCGTCACCGGCTGCAAACATATTTGGAATTCCGGTTTGCAATGTTTTAGGATCAGCATCTATATCACCCCAGCGGTTCAGCTTAAGCTCGCCTTTTTCAGCATGCTCATTGATATCATCGATAAAATCAGCCTGTGTTTTCTGTCCGATGGCTGCCAGCACGTAATCCATTTCCAGATCAAATTCTGATCCTTCGATTGGTATAGGACGTCGTCGGCCAGAAGCATCCGGCTCACCAAGCTCCATGCGGATTAGCGTCATGGATTTTACCTTGCCATTTTCATCTTTGTTAACCTTCACAGGATTGGTAAGCAGCATATACTCCACACCTTCCAGCTTGGATTCATGTATCTCGATCGGGTTGGCGGGCATCTGCTCTTCCGCGCGGCGATAGATGACATATACTGCATCCGAGTTGCAACGTTTGGCCGTGCGGCAACAGTCCATGGCGGTATTCCCACCGCCCACAACAGCTACCTTTTTACCGCTGAAATCATACTTCTGACCTGTCTGCTCCATATTCCGCAGAAAATCAATTCCGGAATAAACTCCTTCAGCATCTTCGCCATCGCAGCCCAGCAGAGTACCGCGTTGTGAACCTATGGTGAGGATCACAGCATCATAATTCTCTTTAAGTTCTGAGTATTTAAGGTTATCGCCCAGCTTTTTTTTGTAAAAAATCTTTGTTCCAAGTTCGGTGATGGTGCTTACTTCCTTGTCGAGCACATCGTTGGGAAGCCTGTATTCGGGGATTCCGTATCGCAGCCATCCACCCGGATGGTTATTGGCTTCATAGATATCGCACTGATATCCTTTGGGCTGCAGAAAATAGGCAGCTGACAAACCTCCCGGTCCTGCACCGATAATGGCTATCCG
>JBEPXQ010000058.1:0-8405 GCA_041641835.1 Bacteroidales bacterium | reverse complement strand
CCATTTTACCTTCAGTTGTGGTGGTGATGGTAATTTTTCCTCCGGGATGTGTAAACTTAATGGCATTGGCCGTTAGGTTTCGTATTATGCTTGTTAACATGTTTTTGTCAGCATAAACCGAGGTGTACTCCGGGGTGTGATCATTAAATTCAATTTCAATGTTTTTCTGACGTGCTTCCGGCACCAGGATATTCAGGTTTTTCTGGACCACGGCTGTGAGCAGAACTGGGCCAGGTTCAAACTCAAGCTTTCCTGTTTGTGCTTTAGTCCATTCCAGAAGGTTTTCCAGCAGGCTAAAAAGACTGTCGGAAGCCTGGAATATCTGTTTGATATATTCTCTGCGCTCTTCATCAGTGAATTCATCAAAATCTTCATTAAGCAAAGATGAAAAACCGATGAGGGCGTTGAACGGATTTTTCAGATCATGTGCTATGATGGAAAAGAATTTGTCTTTTGAAATATTTACTTCTGCAAGGGCCTGCCTTGATTCTTCCAGTTGGTTTACCTGTGCTTTTTCATCCGTAATATCACGCACTATGCACAAAACAGTAGTATTGTCCATGGCAGTAAGACGGGCTTCAAAGGTATGAGCAACATTGTTTACAGCAAGCGGGTACTCCACAACTTCTACTTTATTACTGTCAAGAGCACTTCTCAGTGCTTTCATGAAGATTTCCGCCTGTTCAGGAGGTAGAATATCGCTGATATTTTTATTGATGATCTCATTTTTGGGCACAGCCAGCAAAGACTCATCACTGGTTTTCACATCAAGATATCTGCCATACGGATCAAAAATAAAGAGTATATCGGGTATTGCCTTTAAAATGGCTTCATTCTGGTATTTGTTGTATTTCAGCTGGTTCAGCGCCTCAGAGTATTGTTTGTTTTTTCTTATCAGTGCTGTCTTCTTTCTCTTGTCAATAAGATACTTCGACAGGATAAGTATGATAACAGCTATCAGTAGGATGATTGCAATCCAGATGATTTGCTTTTTTCTCTCTGCCTGAGCAATCTCCAGCTTCTGTACTTTATACTGCCGGGTAAGTTCAGTTTTTTCTTTTTCCCCTTTCTTAAGCAGATATTCAGCCTCTATTTGCTGAAGTTCTGCAATGTGGTCTCTTGTTTTCAGGGAATCCTCAAGTTCAGAAAACATTTTAAGAGCACTCAGAGCCTGGTCATAATTTCCTTTATGCTCATGTAAGCGAGACAGGTGGCCATAAATTACCTTTTGGTATTCCAGGGCTCCGGAGCTGTCGCTATAAGCAAGGGCACTGTCAAGATATTTTTCTGCCATGCTGATATTTTCCAGTCGCAGGTAAACTTCTCCTGTGTTGGCATATGCGGCTGTAAGATAAAAGTGTGAATTTACCTCCCGGAAATAAGCCAGCGCTTTTCGCAAGTAATTACCAGCGCGTTGAGGGTCATCTTTTTTAAGGTAAATTGTAGCCATATTGTTGTAAATAAACGCCAGGTTGCGCGGGGTTAAAATATCCTTATGCTCCAGTGCTCTTTTGTTCATAAACAGTGCGGAATCCAGCTTTCCCTCTTCGCTGTATGTAAGAGCCATGTTTGTATAAGTAGAAACAATCCCTTGCTGATAACCTGCTTTTTGGTAATGTTCCAGAGCGCTTTTGTGATATTGGATTGCCCGGTTATAATCGCGTAGATTTTTATTGGAGATACCCAGGTTGGAGCAGGCATGCGCGATGGTCATATCGTCATTAATCTCGTGTGCAATATTCAGAACCTTCAAAAACACACGGGCACTTTTGGAATATTTTCCTTCACGTTGATAGATCAGTCCAAGATTATTGTAGGCCTGCGACATGCGGTGGGTGTCTTTACTTATTTCGGCCATTTCTACTACTTGCTCAAATGCTTTTTTGGCTTTATCTGTTTCGTTGGAGTATATATAAAGTATTCCAAGGAAATTCAGATGATATTTTAAGAGATCAGTTCTACCTGCAGTTGAGTCGATCTGCATAGCTTTTTTTAGCAAAAACTCGCTTTCTTTCAGTCGGCCTTCATCAATATACAGCCTACCTCTGTGAGCAAGGGCCTGAGCGATCCCCGCCTGGTAATTGATCCGCCGTGCCTTTTCAAGCATAAGCTCCTGAACTTTCTTCGAGGAGTCGGGCATGCCGGCGATGTCAAGACTCACAGCAATTTCATGGTATATGTCGATCAGTGAAGTGTCCAGCCTTGATTTTTTTGCTACAGCCCAAAGACTATCAATTTTATTAACCTTCTCCTGACTTTCAAGATTGGTTATCAGTGACAGACAAAAAGACAATAGAAGGAAGAATTTCCTCATTATTTGCTTCCTGCTTTTTTAGTGCTGAGAAATTCATTTAGTTCACTAATGCAGTTTTCCATCCGGATACAGGCATGAAACCCTGTCTCAAGCAAGTTTTCTTTGCCTTTGCATTCTCCCTTAACAACAGCAACAAGCCGCGTGCTTTCAGGGGCATACTGCCTGATCTTAAGCATGATCTTTTGCATCGACCATGGCTCGTCAAGCTGGCTGTCGATTAATATTATCGCATTTTCGGGTATCTTCTCACCGTTTTCCAGCTTATCAACATAATGCTTCATATTATTTATGTGTTCCAGCTTTGCCACCTTGGCTTGCAAGCGCTCACCTATGTCATCCAGTTTTTTGCTGTTGGAAAACAACATCAATACATTTTTCTGATCTTTAAGTATCTTGCTTAGCTTTTCCTCGCACTGTTCATCTGCCGTCGTAGGGAAGGCCAGCGGGATTAAAACAAGTACCTTATTGGTTTCTTCAAAATGGTGAATTTCAAATTTCCCATTTAAAATCTGAAGCATTTTTCTGATCCAGACCAGGCTGTGGTCATATTTTTTCTCCCTCTGTCTGGGATTCTCAATCCTTGTTTCATCAAACGGATCAAGGATTTTCTCAAGCTGTTGACGGTTTAAGGGCTCGCCCTTGTTGATGATTTCCACACGTGCCATATTTCTCACCTGGTCGCGTGAGATTTTAACATCCACTTTGTTATTGTTGGTGTGAATAACAGCATTTTCAAGCAGGGAACCCATTATTTTAGTTATCACTTTCTTGTCGCCACTCACCTGCACATCATCATCTGGCTGTATGAGTTCTATTTCAGTCTTTTCTTCATCAAGTGCTTCCTTTACTTTTATCAGAATTTTGCTCAGGTTGACATCGTCACTCCTGCTGTGAATATCAGATGCAGTGATCTGTGCCAGGTTTGAAATGTTCAGTAATTCAAATTTTATATCTTCAGCACTCTCATGTATCGTATGGAGAAGTTCTTTCTGCTCATCGTTAAGCTGATTTTCGGGTTCATTAAGCAATACCTCTGACATTCCGATTATATTGTTGAGGGGTATGCGCAACTCCTGGTTGATATTTTTGAGAAACTGATTTTTTATGGAATTGATCCTTTCTGATTTACTAAGGGCATTGGTAATTGACTTTTCTGCCCGTTTAAGCTCAGTGATGTCAGTAATAGCAGCAACACCACCTATAAATCTACCCTGGTTATTGTAAAGAGGAGCTGCTGATAATATTGCATCAAGCTCCTGCCCATCTTTTCTGTGCATCTTAACCAGATACTGGCTGGAAGTACCTTTTTCGCGTCGCTTTTTCGTCTCCTCCTTAAACCGGGCAAATGTTTTGGAGCTCACGATCATTTCAAGTGACTTGCCGGTTAATTCATCTCTTTCATAGCCAAGCATTTCAGTGAAGGCGTTATTCATGAAAGTGATGGTTTCATTTACATCGGCTATGGCTATACCTGAATTCACAGTTTCTGTTACAGTTCTGTATTTTTCTTCACTTTCCCTCAGGTCATATTCAGCCTTGCGTCTTTCATCGTTTTCAACCTGTAATTCATGTGTTCTGGTTCTGACGCGCTTATCAAGGTCAGCATTAGCTTCTTCAAGCTTTTTATTGTATTTTCTTTTGATGTAATTTTGATAAACCAGAAGTAAAACAATGATGACAAACAAAATAACAACCAGCCATAGGAAAGCTTGTTTTCTTTTGGAGCTGGAAAGTTGTGTAGTGATTAGTTTATTCTCGGCTTCCTTGCGTTTAAGTTCCTCCGTCTGCTGTTGTTGCCTGTATTTCTGTTCCAGCTCTTCAATTCTCTGTAGCGATTGTTCGCTCAGCAATTCTTCTCTCAATTCATGATATTTTTTGTAATACTCAAGCGCTTTGCTATTGTTATTCCTTTCTACAAACAGCTCGGATAAGTTTAGATAAATATTTTCCAGAATTCTTTTAAAATCATTTTCCTCGGCAATTTGCTGCGCCTTAAGCAAGGCACCCTCACTTTTAGCCAGACTATTCTGTAAAATATAGAGTGAGCCCAGGTTGGTGTATGATGCAGCCATCCCACGTTTGTCGCCCATTTCTTCTCTTATTTCCAGTGCCTGGTTGTTGTATTCGAGTGCTTTGCTGTAATTTTGCTGCTTTTTAGCTACGGTTGCCATGTTATTCAGTACACCGGCTATGCCTCTCTTTTCTTTCAGGTCGCGCTTAATGGCCAGTGCTTGTTCCATAAAGAGCATAGCACTGTCGAGTTTCTCCTGCTTGAGGTAAACTGATGCTATATTGTTTGTTACTGTGCCCATACCTGGTTTGTCACCGGTTTCTCTTTTAATCTGCAGCGACTCTTTATAATATTTTAGTGCAAGGTCATACTTTTCAGTCATGAAATTGATCGTACCGATATTGGTAAGTATAGCAGCAATTATTTCGGGAGGTGCATTGTTTTCTCTTTTAATTTCCAGGGCCTCAAAGAAATATTCCTGTGCCTTAATGTAATTTGCCTGTCGCCAGTTAAGTACCCCTATATTGATAAGTGTATTGGAGATGTCTTCCGGGTCACCATGTTTTTCTTTGATGATCAGGCTTTTTTTGTAATAAACAAGTGCGCTGTCCAGTTTATTTGCTGACTGGTATAGTCGTGCCACATTATTAAGCGCCCGGGCTTCCATAAGTGGTTGGTTTACGGACTCCAGTTGCTCCATTGCCTGGCGATGGTAAAACATGGAAGAATCATAGTTTCCAAATTGCCTGTACAGTGAGCCGAGCAAGTCATTGGCCTGGAGCAGCCCTTTCTTATAATTATCATCACGGGCCACTATAAGTGCTCTTCTGCCGTATTCGGCAGCCTGCTCGGGTTCTTCTTTAAAATAGATTTCCCCGAGCTGATGCAGGATTTTAAATTTTTCTTTCGGATTTTTGCTGTTGGAAAGTACCTGTTTCAGGCTATCGGCTTTCTCAGTATCAATGTATGCATGTGAAAATGCCGGCAATAATAAGGCAATTGTCATGCAGACAGCAGCAAGCATGTAGTATGGAGGATTTTTCATAGCGGGTATTTTGGCGCTGTTCTGAATTTCCAAAATTACGAAATTTGTTTTATTATTGCTAACAACTAATGATTATTAATCTTTTCCCTTAAATGGCAAATATTGTAATAGCTGATAGCGGCTCCACAAAAACGGACTGGCGCATTGTTGACAGTGAAAATTTCCTGAATAAACAAAAGATACTTACGGCAGGTATTAACCCTTATTTTATGAGCGATGCGGATATCACAGCGATTGTTCGCGCACAATGGAGCGCGAAGGTTGAGCCGGGCTCAATTGATAAAATCTGGTTTTATGGGGCAGGTTGTTCGGCGGATAGCAAAAAGCAGAAGGTCCGCAAGGGTCTTCATAATTTTTTTGCTGGTGCTGAAGTTTTCGTGTATCACGATTTGCTTGCGGCTGCCAGAGCACTTTTTGGTGATCAGAATGGAATAGCCGGTATTCTTGGTACCGGGTCCAATTCCTGTAAGTTTTCTGATGGTGAAGTGTCTGAAAATGTTTTTTCACTGGGCTACTTTTTCGGAGATGAAGGTAGCGGCGCACATATAGGTAAGAGCCTGGTAAAGGCTTTTCTGAAAAGTGAATTACCAGCAGTACTACAGAAAAGTTTTTATGATCGATATGGTTATTCCAGGGAGCAGATCATTGATCAGGTCTATAACAAACCAAACCCAAATCGCTTTCTTGCCGGTTTTGCAGCCTTTTGTGGTGAGAATAATGACTCACCATTTATTCAGCAGATTGTGAGAGATTGTTTCAGAGACTATTTTCGTTATCAGATAAGCCGGTATTCTTCCTATCGCAGCTATCCGCTAAGGCTCACGGGTTCTGTTGCATACTATTTTAAAGACAGCCTTGAAGTTGTGGCAGAAGAATTTAAAACAAAGGTTGAGCTCGTGATCAAAAACCCGGCTGATCGCCTGGTGGAATATCATCTGCAAAGGCTTTAGTCCCTTATCTGAATAAGAACTATTGCCTTATAAATTTTTTGGTGATATTATGCTGATCAGAAATAATCCTCAGGTAGTATATCCCTGGTGAAAGCTTACTTACGTCCATCGTGATAAGTCCGTTATCAGTAATGGCATATTCCCGGCGATCAATCGATTTTCCCCTGGCATCACTTATTATGCAAATGGTTCTTCCTTTTATCCCACTTGTTTTCAGGTGTAGTTTTTGTGAAACCGGATTTGGGAAAATTTGAAGAGTACCGGTTTTAGGGATAGACTTCAGTCCAACGTGGCTCCCTGTGCCGGCAAGAAATACTGAATCAGGATTTATATCTGAATTCACTTTTAGCATGCCCTGGAAGTTGGTGGCCGATGATGGATTGAAGCTAATTGCCAGCATTACTGAATCACTGGGTAGAATGGACAGCCCCGCGGAAGCATAAAGGTAGAAAGGTGCAGGCAAATTAAAGCTGCTGATATGCAGTGTATCAATGCTGGTGTTGGTAATCTGGATGCTGTCAGTAATGATCTGGCTTGTGTCCGTATATCCGAAATTAATGGTATCAGGGCTGATCTTCATTTGTCCTGCTGTAACAAGCACATCATCAATAGCTTTGTCGTCGTGGAAACTACCTCGCCTGATGGAGCGAAACCGGAATTGGATGTTTTTTCCGGAAAAAGCTGATAAGTCAGCTTTCACCTTCTGCCAGTTATCAGTGGGACCCTGCTGTATGGCTCCTCCAATTTTAAACACGTCATTTGTCCATGTTTGCCCGTCATTTACATCTACATACAACGTATCTATTCCGCTTCCATACATATGTACCCAGAAAGTGAGATACGTTTTATGGTTTTCAGGTATGTTCAGACAGGGCGAAATCAACCAGGCTTTCTGACCGCCGGTTACATACGAAGCTTCGGTATAAACATAAACTCCCTGCAGATTTCCCCTGGTGTGATCAAAGGCAGGGCCTGTTGATGAAGAAGGCGTACTGCCATTATTAACCCGCCAGTGGAAATCGTGAGATCTTTCGGCAAACCAGTCATTATAGAACGAACCCGGATTACCCGGATAAAAAGTTTCGAAGTCTTCATACAGCGGAAGATCCTGGTTATCTTTTACTGTAATATCATAATATTTCACCAGTGAATCCTGTCCGTAGCTGTTTTGCACCTTCAGGATAACACTGTAAAAGCCTGCTGTATCATAAATTACCACCGGATTTTTCGCAGAGGTTTTATGCGGGTTGCCTCCCGGGAAGGTCCATTGTCTTGAAGTAGTTCCACAACAGCTCAAGTCCTCAAAGCTAACTTCATGACCGCAACAGGTATATCGGTCAGAAGCGCTGAAGGCAGCTTCAGGAACGCTGTTGTAATCAATCAAAGCGATATCATCAATAGCGATATCCCCGTGATAGCTGCTGCCCCGGATGGCCCTGAACCTGATCTTTATGCAATTTCCCTGGTAGGCGGAAAGATCTACCATTTTGTTGATCCAGGGATGATCATAAGCAGTTTGCTGGGTGCCGTGAATGGACGCGATAGTTTGCCAACCCGTGCCTGTGGATACTTCAATGTACAGAACATCAATTTCAGCACCAAACATATGATACCAAAAGCTCAGGGCCGGATTGGCCAGGTTGCTGATGTTTACAGCCGGGGAAGTGAGTATGGCTGTATCACCTCTGTTCCCGGACGAGGCCTCAGTATAAAAATAATGCCCCTGGGATGATCCTGTGGTATGATCCACTATAGGGCCGGTTGTAAAAGAAGGTGTGCTGTCCTGATGAATGCGCCACTCATAGCCCGAGTTGGAGTACCTGTTCCACAGTGAATCATCACTACCGAAGGCTGTGAACTGCTCTGCTGTTTCATGGTAAGGAGCCGGCTGCACGGGATAAACATATATCGTGTTGCTGCGCATCAGTGTATCACTTCCAAACGGATTAACCGCAATCAGGCTGACATCGTAATACCCGGTATCCGTGAACTGAACCTGGATATTTGAAGCTGTGGCATTTCCACTCAGGTAGTTAACCTGCGAAGGGGTGAACTGCCAGTTTATTGATTGCGGCTGAAAAGCTG
>JBEPXQ010000057.1:0-8455 GCA_041641835.1 Bacteroidales bacterium | reverse complement strand
TGAATGATGAGATATGTATTCAGGGCGATATATCTCAGGGAATCGAATCAAAGGTTCTTGAAGGTTTCATCCTGCATCAGAACATACCAAATCCTTCTGACGGGCTTACATCAGTTGAATTTGAAGTTCCTTACGGCGGAAAAGCTGAATTCAACCTGGTTGATCTGTTCGGACGCACGCTGTATAATGAACAGCTGAATGTTACTACAGGCAGCCATACGGTGAAGCTTGATGCTGCCACAGTACCTGCAGGAGTGTATTACTACAGCGTTACCTTTGATGGTTACAGGCTGGTAAAAAAGATGATTGTTTCGAAATAGAAGAGCTTCCTCTTCATCTTTTGATGATACTAAAAAAGCCATTCTTTCGGGGATGGCTTTTTGCATTTATTGAGAAAAACCTTAACATAAAAATATCAGTGTTCAGGAGGAACTGGCAATGCCGAATGTTGATAAGTTAATGTCTCTTTAAGGCAATAAACCAAAGGAATTATTATGTGTCTTGATATATGGTTGATAAAATTCTAAAAAAACCGTTGTAAAAGGCAGATAAGCAGATATAACAACAATAAACAGATGTGAGCTATATTGATGTCTAAAATATGGTGAAAGTCAGATTTTTGTTTCTAGAAAAATGTTCATAACTTTGAAGCCTGGTTAATGCAATAAATAAAAAAGCTAAAATAAAAATTAACGTGTATGAGGAAACTTTTACTTTTGCTTATTGGTATTTCAATTTTTGGTTTGCTGAATGCTCAGAATGTAGTATTCCACGAAAACTTTGAATTACCCTCTGGAGCTGATAGCGTAGCGGCCTATTCATCAGACACCTCCAGCATTCAAAACACCTGGGGAATTTCAACTGATCTTTACGCATCCGGGATGCGTTCTGATTCGGCGAAATGTTCCCCGCATGATACCCTTACATTAACAACAAACCCTGTTTCCATGACCGGGAATATGTTTGTTGTGCTTGATTTTGACCACATCTGCAAGATAGAAGTGTTTGATAAGGCGATCATAGAGGTTTCCACTGATGGTGGACTTACCTGGTCAAAACTGGATACAACGCATTATATGGGTGCATCCACAAAATTTGGTGATAATGGCAATGTATTTAACGTGCTGGCCTACTCCAACACCTGGAAAAGCGGTATGCCCCTTGCGGTGCCCGACAATAGTTGGTGGAAACATGAGACATTTGACCTGTCTTCCATTGCAGGAAATATGGCCAGTGTTAGTGTAAGATTTAGTCTTATTGATTTAAACGGAGTTGCCTCCAACTTCAATAATTACGGCTGGTTTCTTGATAATATAGAGATTTCCGGTTCACCCTCGGAAATGATTCCGCCTGCTATCACGTTTGGGCAATTTGTAACTGACACCATTTCTTCAACAGCACCTCAAACTATAACAGCCGAGATTACTGATAATTCTGGTATTGATACAGCCTACCTGGTGTATTATCTCAATGGAATCCTGACTGACACACTTGGGATGACCAATTTTATGGCTGATAGCTTTACTGTGGATATTCCATTTCAGGGGTTTGGACGGACTGTGACCTATTACATTGAAGCCAAAGACCTTGCTGCTATTCAAAATATAGCTTCTACTGCTAATAAATCATATTACCTTAAATATCAACCCGGCTCGTTGAGCAGTGTGGTTTTTAGTGAAGGGTTTAATACTGGAAGTAGTATTCCATCGACCTGGACCAATACGATTTCTGGTTTTTGGGAAAGACCAGGAGGTAATCATTCCAGCAATACAGGACCAAGCGGTCCATATGAAGGCACAGGTTATGTGGCCGTAGAAGCCAGTGGATCCAACCACCCGAATGTGACAGGATCCTTGGTTTCACCAGTCATTGATTTAAGCAGTTTGAGTCAGCCCTATATGATCTTTTATTTCCATATGTATGGTTCCACTATGGGCGATTTAAATGTTGACGTTTATGATGGTAGTACATGGCACCAGGGTGTTTGGACCAGAAGTGGTCAACAACATGCTAGTAAGACCGACCCCTGGACTAAAGCTATGGTTGATTTGACACCATATAAAAATGCTGGATCTAAAATTCGTTTTCGGGGAACTTCAGGGAGTGATTATTATAGCGATATGTCGGTAGATGACGTAAAAGTTGGAGAGACGCAGCTTCCCTTAACCGATGCCGGAGTTGTGGAATTAACTAATCCAACAGGAGGAGTTATCGCGAATACCAATTTCGATGTAAAAGCCAAAGTAAAGAACTATGGCGGCGTTGACCTTACTAAAGTTGATGTTAATTGGGAGCTTGATGGAATTGCACAAACAACACATAATTTAACCAATACACTAACTCCTGGAGACACATCAGCAGAGCTGACCCTCGGTGCTCATAGTGTTGCGGCCGGCCCACACTCTTTAAAGCTATGGACATCAAACCCCAATGATACAACTGATTTCAATATTTCCAATGATACACTGGAATTCGGTTTCTACGGCTGTGCAAATATGTTAAGCGGTACCTATAATATAGGTGGTACTTCGCCGGGCTATAATAATTTCTCTGAAGCTGTTCTTGGTATCAGTCAATGCGGTATTTCCGGCCCGGTAACCTTTAATGTGGCTTCCGGAGTTTATACAGAACAGATCTCGATTCCTGAAATACCCGGAGCATCTTCAACCAATACTATTATCTTTAAATCAGTTTCTGGAGATTCTACCGATGTGGTGCTTAAATATGATGCTGTTGATGCCGGAGATAATTATGTTATCGAATTTGACGGTGCTGATTATATTACTTTTCAGGGTATAACAGTTGAAGCCGAAGATGCAACATTCAGCCGGGCATTGGTATTGAAAAATGCACCTTCTGATGTAAGCTTTTCTCATAACGTGTTCACTTCCCAAAACCAGCAGGGCGACAGTGATGCCCGTGATCTGGTGCATACAGCAGACAGCGTGGGTAACAATATCACCTTCAATAACAACCGCTTTGTGAATGGTAGCAGGGGGCTGGTACTGGAAGGTAACGTTGTTGCCAATATAATGGTTGAAGATAATGAGTTTTATAACCAGTACACTACAGGAATTACCCTGTCAGGGGTAGATGCTGCAACATTGAAAAACAACTTTGTAAGCACTACTTCCACATATGATAGCTTCAACGGAATAGCATTAAATAATGCATTGGGAGCTTTTGAAATTTCCTATAATGAAATATATGCCTCAACAACGGTTGTTGGCTATGGTATTATGCTAAATTTCAGCGAAGGTGATTCACTTAATCATGGTTCGGTATATAATAATATGATGCTCGTTAACGGGAACCTGAATACCAATGCACTTTCAGCAGGTATTCTTAATCAGGAAAGCCGCTATATAGATTACTACTACAATACCGTGAAAATGACAGGTGCAGATCAAAATACTGCCGGCCTGATTATTTATGACAGTAACAATCCGGTTTATGTGAGCGGTGGATTAAATATTAAGAATAATATCTTTTCAAATTTTGCAGGCGGTTATGCTGCTTATACCAATAATGCCGACTTTGCACTCATCACCAATAATTATAATAACTTCTACACTGATGGTGCAGGTGATTATATGAACATTAACGGCAGCGTGGTTAATGATATAGCAGGATGGCAATCTGCTTCCGGTGAAGCTGCCAATTCTGAAAGTATTGATCCGTACTTTGTAGGTCCTGTTGATCTGCATGCGAGCAACAATCTGCTTAATGGCTTGGGAACTCCTGTTTCAGGTATTACGGATGATATAGATGGTGATTTGCGTAATGCATTGACACCAGATATGGGAGCCGATGAATTTGATCCGTCACCTTATGATATTGCTTTAATAGAGCTGATAGATCCAGTGGGAGCCTGTGGGTTAACCTCAACAGAGCCGGTTGCCATAAGAGTAAAGAATATTGGTAGTGCTACTATAAACTCTTTTAATGCCAGCTTCAGCCTGGGCGGTGGTGCACCAGTTACCGAAACAATTAGCACGGCAATAAATGCAGGTGATACACTGGATTATACCTTTACCGCTACAGTTGACCTGGATGTTAACTCCTATCAGAAAGATTCAATATTTGCTTTTGTTGCCTGGATAAATAATGTCAACGACCCAGTAGCACAGAATGACAGTGTGGCAAAAAACATTCATTCTAATTTTCAGCCACCGGCACCAATTGTACAGGATACAACCATAATGACCGGTGACTCAGTAACATTAACAGCCAACTCTTCCTTTGCTATTAACTGGTTTACCAGTGATACAACAACTACTGAGATTCATTCGGGACAATCTTATACCACCCCTCAGCTTTTAGATACCACAACTTACTGGGTAGCTGCAGGTGGAAGTTCAGGTAACAGTCCAATCATCATAACAGAATTTAGTTCAAACCCTGATGATATTGAATTAATGAACATCAGTAACCAGACGGTTGATGCTACAGGTTGGCAATTGCTTATTAAGGATAACGGTGGCGTAAACAATGTCATTTCAGACACCTGGACACTCGGAGTTTTTGCCCCTGGTGAAATCAAGGTAAATGGAGATAGCTACAGTTTCCCATCTAACCTTGATTTTGCAAATGATGATTGGCTTATGCTAGTTGATGACAAGGGTAATATCATGGATTTTGTTGTCACCGATTATTCATTCGCAGATATACAAACGATAAACGTAAGTATTGCAGGATATACGAATTTAAGCCCTGTTGCTCAAGGTGCCTGGAATGGCCCTGGTGTAAATAGTTCATCAAGTTATATTATCCGTCAAACTTATGATGCTAATGATGCCACCGACTGGACAAGCGCACCAAATGGTAATTTTGGGCAACCAAATCCTAACATTAGCGCGTTACCAGGTTTCTCGCTGGTCTCATGCTTAAGTGCAAGAGTGCCATTAACAGTGAATGTAATAATTCCTGATAAAGAGGCACAACCAGTTGAGATAATTACAAATACTGAATGCGGACTCGGAATGGAGCCTGTTACCATCAGCATATTAAATGCAGGCGCAGACACTATAAACGGAGGGATTACAGCAGCCTATAGGGTTGATAACAATCCTTATATAACTCCTGAGCAGGTAAATGTTATTATACCTCCACAGGATACAGGTATGTACACCTTTAACACACTTGCTGACCTTTCCGGTGCGATGAGCGGAAATGACACAAACTATGTGATCACAGCATATGTTGATTTGGTTGGCGATACAGTTAATCATAATGACACGGTGGTTGGCGATACCATAGAATCATTGTTCACGCCACAAGCTCCGATCACTAGTGATACAACTATTTTATATGGTACCGATGTTACCTTGACAGCTCTCTCCAGTGATACACTATACTGGTTTGACAGCGATACAGCTGTTAGTGAATTGAGTGTAGGGAAATATTTCACGACACCGCTATTGTTTGATACTACTACCTATTGGGTAGAATCCCGTGCGGGAAGTGGAATATTAGCGATTACAGAAGTCACTCAATATCATGGATATGGTGATGGCCCGACATCACCTGCTCCGCCATGGTTAGATGGGGATGATTTTGTGGAGATCACAAATCTTGGTTCTGCTCCTATAGACCTGAATGGATATACCCACCATCGGGAAGGCTCGGGAGCTTTTACCTACAATTTGCCAAATATTACCCTTGGTGCCGGTGAGGTGTTAGTATTAGCTACCTATGGTGGTAGTACGGCAGATCCGTCAAATAATTTCTATATTGCAGCCACTTCCAGTACATCTTCAGGATCATCAACAGGTCATTGGCTGACAGATTCTAATGGCGATGTAGTTGATGCGGTAGCTTTGAATGGGCATACCTTTACGTCTGCATCCGGTGTTACGTCTGCCGACTGGAGTGGTAATATTGCCAGTAGCAGCGGCCATGCCGGTGTTCATCGTGATGTATATGACAGCAATACGGCCAGCGACTGGACGATTTCCACATCAACGGAACCTCAAACTTTAGGCACAGTCAACCCATTGTTGGGGAATATGTCCGGAGGTTCCGGATGTGCCAGTGATCGTATGCCAGTGACCGTTTTTATAAAGGTTCCTGGCAATGATGCAGGTATAACTTCCATCGTAAATCCTACAGGAGTGGTGCCGCAGGGATCAACCCAGGATGTTAAAGTTGAACTGATCAACGAGGGATTGAATGTTCTCACCTCAGTAGATATCTTCTGGCAGCTTGATGGCACTATTAAGGATACGATCAACTGGACCGGCACCCTTCAGCCCATGGATATGGATACAGTTACACTTGCCTCCACCATATTTACCGATGGTGGTCATAGCATTAAAGCCTGGACTGGTAATCCTAATGGTGTGCAGGACAGCGTAGCATATAACGATACAAGCTCTGTAACCTTTGGTGTATGCATGAATGGTTCCTATACCATTGGTGACACAACCGGTGGGGGAACTTATGATTTTACTTCATTCAATGACGCCCTTTATAACCTTCAGGTAGGAACTATATGTGGCGATGTGGTACTAAATGTCGCTGATGGGGTTTATTATGAACAACTTCACATACCATATATCAATGGTGTTGATACCAATAAAACCATTAGGTTCATATCCACCAATGGCGATAGTACATTGGTTACCCTGGTGGATTCAACTAATACTTCATCACACAATTATACAGTGATGTTTGACGGGTCGCAGCATATCTCATTTGAGAATATGACAATACAAGCTACCGGACAGGATTATAACAGGGTAATTGTATTTGATGGTCCTTCATCACATATAAAACTTCTGAATAATATTATCACTACCAATGTTACCACGTCAACCAGTAACAACCATTCTGCCATCTATTCCAGCAACTCTGATGATGAACACATTTTAATTAAAAATAACCAGATAAACAATGGGTCTTATGGCATATACATGGATGGTTCTGGTGGAGCATATGCAAACAGTATTATTGGTAATGAAGTATCAGACTTTTATCGTTATGGTATCTATTTACGTGACCAGGATTCAGCTCTGATAAAATCCAATAAAGTTTACACCGCATCAGACTATTACGCACTGGTATATGGGATTTATGCTTACTATTGTGACAGAAGTAAAATTCTGGCTAATTCAATTCTTGTTCATGCCGAAGACCAGGTTTCCGGAATCCGCACTTATTATTGCGACGGAACAACATCAGAACCCGTTCTGGTGGCAAATAATACAGTGAGGGTAATAGGAGGAGATGACGATCATTACGGATTGTACCTGTACAACTCCGAAAATCTCCATGTTTATTATAATACTGTGATGTTATCGGGAACCGATACTGATTCACGTGCAGCCTATATTGATATACCTTCTTATGACCCGGGTTTCAGGTTTATGAATAACATATTGATTGATTCAATAGGTTATGTCCTTGAATTTGATGATTACGCTGGTATTAATATGATGGATTACAATATCTATTATACCACCGGAACTAATTTTATCGACTGGGATGGTACAGCGCTTTCTGATCTTACTGCATTCAGGCAGACATCAGGCTTTGGCATGAACTCAGGTGTTCAGCAGCCAGTTTTTGAATCATTTACCGATCTCCACCTCGCCAATGGCGCACTCTCAGGGTTTGCTGAACCCATTAGTGAAGTCACTGACGATATCGACGGTAATGTTAGAAGTGCACTTACTCCTTATCCGGGGGCAGATGAAAGAGAACCCCTGCAGACGGATATTGCCGTTGTGGATATTGTCAATATTTCAGCCTCAGTAGATGAGTTTGATAATGTTATACCTCATGTGGTAGTTGCTAATATTGGTATTGATACCGTATTTAATTATGCGGTTGAATATACAGTTGGTGGTGGTACTCCAATCTCATTGAATATTACCAATGATACACTACTACCGTTTGGTCATACCGATACCATTGTAGTGGCATCGTATATATCTCCCGCCGGCTTATATCAATTATGTGCTGAAGCAGTTTGGGCACCGGATTCCAACATATTCAACAATGATTATTGCATGGATATTTTTGGTAATCCTAAGATTGATGCCACGATATCAAATGTAAAACCACTGGCATCCGGTTGTGGATTGACAACTGATACGGTAACTGTTACGATCAGAAATGATGGCTATGACACTATCCCGTCAGGATTTACCGCAAAATATCTGGTGGATGGGATTACGCTTAACACTGAAACTGTCAACAATCAGATACTACCTGGTGATTCAATTACCTGGGACTTTACAAATCAGGTGAACCTGGCAGTGACGAATGCAGATAGTGTATTCGATTTAGAAGTGTGGGTGGAAGTAACCGGTGATAATATTAATACTAATGACACCGGCTACGTTTCTACTACTTCCTTGTTCACACCGATGGTGCCAATCGTGAATGATGTAACTATTCCTTATGGATCATCTGCCGACCTGATCGTGCAGAATCCTTCCAATGCTTTCGT
>JBEPXQ010000056.1:0-8512 GCA_041641835.1 Bacteroidales bacterium | reverse complement strand
GATGCTACCATGGCCAGTTCAATTATTGCCAGTATTAGTCCGCAAACAGTTTTCCTGCATTTTAACGGCACCTATCATTCAAATAATTATGAAGGGATCAGCTGGTACATCAATAAATACCGGCCTGATACTAAAATTGTGACTATCGCCACAGTTGAACAGGATGATATAAGCAAACTGGATGAGGAAAATAAAGGCCTGGCGGATTTCATTCTGGTCATCCCCTCCACTATGACCAGGACCTACTGATCTCTGATCATTTTGGCAAGTCTGTCGATTCTTTCTTCAAGCAAAGCAGGATTATAGCGAACCTGCACACCTTTATAATCCGGGGCTCGTTCCAGGGCAGTTTCCAGGTGGAAAGACCGTTGCGAGCTATAGTAAAATATTTTATTGGTATAGAAATACTGCGCAAGATATTGCTGCTCGGTTTGCCCGGGAGTGGGGATAAACACAGCTTTTTTTCCTGCAGCCGTAAGATCCATGATACTGGAGTAGCCCGGGCGGCAGATCACAATTTCAGCATTCATAAATAACTCCTTCATCATATCAGTATTTGCATGATGCAGCACCCTGATATTCTCTGTAAGCTGGTATTCGCCCTGCTTTTCTGTTACTCCGCGTACAACCACAGCACGATAATCTGTTCTTTTCAATTGCATGAATATCTTGCGTTCCAGAATACTCCTTTGTGGCTCAGGACCCGAGAGGATAACAAGCAGGTATCCGCGCCTGTCAGCATCAAACCCGGCTCTTTCATCTTCATCACAGAAGTGAAATCGCGATAAGGGTCCTATATAATGATACTTATCAGGCAGGGGATACTTATGCGAAAGATCACCGGAGAGGTTAATCTTCCCCTGGTAGTCCGGGATCCAGCATTCATTAAACCGGCTGATGAGCTTCAGGCTGATTTTATGCGCCGGCCACTCAAACCACTTCAGAAAACGGGGAAATTTAACCATCATCTGGTGGCCGATAAAAACCGATGGTGTATCCTCCGACCATAAGCCATAGCGGTTATCTGAAATCACCGCACGGATATTATGCTCTTTGATGATTCTTTTCAGAAACCGGTGCTCTTTGGCAATATTTCTGTATAATGCCGGCAAAGCACCCAGCATTTTCAGCATAAAACTACCCTTAACCGGATATGTGATCTTCTGCGATGGTAACCTGATCAACATCATATCGGGAAATTCTTCACGGAAAAAATCCCAGGCCCTTCCATCTGCGGCCAGAATGACGTTGAAGTTCCTTTCCTGTAATTTGTGAATAAGCGGAACACAGCGGGTGGCGTGTCCCAGTCCCCAGTTTAGCGGGGCAACTAATATGTTACTTACTTCTTCTCCCAAACAGAATTTTTTTTGATAAAACATTGCAAAAGTATGAAATATTTACCTAAATTTGAGTAAATTAAAATCCAACGGTGTGTTGTTATATCAGGTTGCATTTGCGTTGTTAAGAGAGATCGGGCCGGTAAACGGGAAAAAGCTGATCTCTTATCTGGGCTCACCACGTGCTGTATTCGAAGGTGACCGGGAAAAGATCAGGCAGATACCCGGCATTAGCCGCAAATTGCTGCAGGAACTTAAAACTAAAAAGCCGCTGGAGCGTGCTGAAAATGAGCTGAAGTATATGGAAAAACAAGGCATTAAGCCGCTGTTTTATACCCATAAGGAATACCCCAGGAGGCTCAGGCATTGCGCAGACGGTCCGCTGATGCTCTACTATAAAGGAAATGCTGATTTGAATCATCGCCGCATACTGGCCGTGGTGGGAACCAGGAGCTCTACTGATTATGGCAGGCTCATGACTGAAAAAATTATCGAAGAGATGAAAGGTGCCGATGTCCTCATAGTTTCGGGCCTGGCCTTTGGCATCGACAGCCATGCTCATCGCATGGCTTTAAGCCAGAAGATGAATACTGTGGGAGTGATTGCACACGGGCACGATAAAATGTATCCGGCACAGAATAAAAACCTGGCGCAAAAGATGACCAGCCAGGGAGGAGTGATAACCGAATGGGGCTCAGGCATCATACCTGAAAAGATCATGTTTCCCAGGCGCAACAGGATTATTGCTGGTATGGCTGATGCCACGCTGGTGGTGGAAGCTGCCAAAAAAGGCGGCGCCCTGATAACAGCCGACATCGCGAATTCATACAACCGGGATGTTTTTGCCGTGCCCGGCAGAAGCTATGACAAATACTCGGAAGGATGTAACAACCTGATAAAACACAATATAGCGGCCCTGGCTGCATCAGGGCAGGATATTCTTAGGCTGCTCAATTGGGACATACAGGATGAGCAAATCAGGATTAGGCAACGAAAACTGTTTCAGGAATTAAATGATGAAGAAAAGCTGATTTCAGAAAAGCTGCGCGATCACGGGCCATCCACTATCGACTGGCTCGCGGTAGAAACCGGTATGCCTTCCAGCAAATTATCTTCCATACTCCTCAAACTCGAGTTTAGCGGGCTGGTTAAAAACCTTCCCGGAAACCAGTTCCGCATTGTCTGATTTTCTTAATTTTGCCACTTCTGAAAATATATTTTATGCCATCTGAAAACAAAGGTATAGTAATTAAATCAACCGGAAGCTGGTATCAGGTTAAGCCAGACAACTCTGATACCGTGGCCTGCAAGCTAAAAGGCAAGTTCAGGATAAAGGGTATCAAAACCACTAACCCCATAGCAGTAGGCGACAGGGTTGAATTCCAAATGCAGGATGATGGCACAGGAGTTATTAATAAAATTGTGCCCCGCAAAAATTATATCATCCGGAAATCCACCAAATTGTCGAAGCAGGCGCACATAATGGCTGCCAATATTGATGAAGCCATCCTTGTTGCCACACTGGCCATGCCCCGTACCTCCACCGGATTTATCGACCGCTTCCTGGTGAGTGCCGAAGCTTATCATATTCCGGCAAAAATTATCTTCAATAAAAACGATATTTATTCTGAAGAGGAAAAAAACCAACTTGAGCAGCTTAGCAGCATGTATGATAAAGTGGGTTACCCAACACTGGTAACATCCGCAAAAACAGCTGAGAATCTTGACCAAATCAAGGCTCTGCTGGATGGTAAACTTTCGGTAATCTCCGGTCATTCCGGTGTGGGAAAGTCGGCACTGCTAAATGTGCTGGTACCCGGGCTCAACCTTCGGATTGGCGATATTTCCGAGGTTCACTTGAAAGGAAAACATACTACCACTTTTGCCGAATTACACCAGATATGGGACAATACTTATGTGGTGGATACACCCGGTATCAAGGAATTTGGTTTAGTTGACATAGAGAAGGACGAGCTTAGACTTTATTTCCCTGAGATGATGCGCACTTCCGTTAACTGCAAGTTCTACAATTGCACCCATGTGCATGAACCAGGTTGCGCTGTGCGTGTGGCCGTTGAGGCAGGTGAGATTGCCTCTTCGCGCTATGAAAATTATCTGAATATGCTGAAAGGTGATGAAATGAACCTTAACCAATGGGAACTTAAATAAACATTTCCTTGTTATATTTGCAGTCGAACAATCGTATTGATTATGATCATAAAAAGATATCCACTACTTCTAATGCTCCTCGCCCTGCCGGCTATAATGTTTTCACAACAGTTTGATGCTGGTGTAAAAGCGGGTATCAGTGCCAGCCAGGTTTCCGGTGATGGCCTGGGAGGTTATGATAAACCAGGGATTTATGCAGGAATTTTCACCAGCTTCGATCTGTCAGAAAAATCCAGGTTCGTACTGGAGATGAATTATATAGAAAAAGGATCCAGAAGGGTTGCACAGCCTGACAAGGGCCTGTACAAGTCCTACAAGCTCATGCTTAACTATATAGAAGTCCCGGTGACTTATCAGTATTTTATCCATGATAAATTATCACTGGAAATAGGTCCTTCTTTAGGGATTCTTATAAAAAGAGAAGATAATGAGGTGGATGAAAGTGGAGTTATCCAGGGAATTGGGCCCTTCAGGAAATATGAACTGGCAATCAATTCAGGTATCAACTACTGGATCAATGAAAACTGGTCGGGTGGAATTCGCCACAGCGAGTCGATCATTCCGGTGAGAGAACACAACAGCGGTGCAACCTTCTGGCTCAACCGCGGGCAACATATCAATATGCTGCGCTTTTATGTTACCTATAAATTCTGATCATTCAGAAAATCAATATTTCGCTTCAACCCACTATATTTAGTCCTTTTAACAGGATTTTTCCTGAACAGCTCCCGGTATTGCTCCGGCGACAACTCTTCCCACTGCAGTGGTGTCATTTTTAACAGATCAGGATGTGGCATAAATTCCGGCTCATCATGTTCCTTGCTGAACTTATTCCACGGGCACACTTCCTGACAAATATCACAACCGAAGACCCACTCGCTGTAATCACCGCGGAATTTCTCCGGGATTTGCTCCTGCCTGTTTTCTATTGTCAGATATGAGATGCATTTGGAAGCATCAATATTGTAGGCTGTAAGAGCAGCGGTGGGGCAGGCATCGAGGCAGCGGTGGCATGATCCGCAAAAATCTTTTTTCAGGGGCCGGTCATATTCCAGCTCCATATCCAGTATTATTTCTGCCAGAAAAAAATAAGAGCCATGCTTGAGGTTGATCAGCATGGTGTTTTTGCCCTGCCAGCCCAGGCCGGCTTCCAGTGCCCAGGCACGTTCCAGCACAGGCGCACTGTCAGTAAACACCCGAAAGCCGAATTCACCAAGCTCCGCTTGCATGGCTGCTACAAGCTGCCGCATTCTATCCTTCACCACAAAATGATAGTCCTTGCCCAAAGCATAGCGGCTGATTTTATATTCAGCATCCGCAGGAAAAAAATCACGCGGATAGTAATTATACATAAGTGAGATAACCGATTTTGCCCCCGGCACTAATTTCCTGGGATCAAGACGCTTCTCAAAATGATTTTCCATGTAGGACATCTGCCCGTGCCTGTTTTCCGACAGATATTCCCTCAGATTCTGTTCCTGCTCATCCAGCCTTCTTGCCCTGGCAATACCGCAATAATCAAATCCGGCATTTCCGGCTGTCTTTTTTATAAAGTCAGAACGGCTTTTAAGCACATCAGAATCAGGAGTCATAAGTTAAACAGATTTTTTTGCTCGTTGCCGGGTTTGCGGCCCAGGTGTTCAAAGGCCTTTAGTGTGGCTTTTCGTCCACGTGGGGTACGGTCAAGAAATCCTTCCTGGATCAGGAAAGGCTCATATACCTCTTCGATGGTGCCGGCGTCCTCTCCCACTGCTGTTGCCAGGGTATTCAGGCCCACCGGCCCTCCATGAAATTTATCTATAATAGCTGTAAGGATACGGTTATCCATCTCATCCAGCCCGTATTTATCAACATTTAAGGAATCCAGCGAATATTTCACGATTTTCAGGTCAATGTTCCCGTCACCTTTTATCTGAGCAAAATCCCTTACCCTCCTAAGCAGCAGGTTAGCTATCCGTGGAGTGCCGCGGCTGCGCCGTGCTATCTCCAATGCTGCCTGGTTCTCTATAGGTACATTCAGAATTCCGGCTGACCTTTTGATAATCCCGGCCAGGGTATCCTGGTCGTAATAGGAAAGCCGGGAAGTGATCCCGAAGCGGCTGCGAAGCGGAGCGGTGAGCAGCCCGGAACGGGTGGTGGCACCCACCAGGGTAAACGGGCTCAGGTCTATCTGCACGGCACGGGCATTGGGCCCAGTCTCTATCATTATATCTATCCTGAAGTCTTCCATGGCCGAATAAAGATATTCTTCAACCACCGGGCTCAGACGGTGTATCTCATCAATAAACAATACATCCCTTTCCTCCAGGCTGGTGAGCAAGCCTGCCAGGTCACCGGGCTTATCCAGCACCGGCCCGGAAGTTATCCTCAGGTTTACACCCATCTGGGCTGCTATTATGTGTGAAAGCGTGGTTTTTCCCAATCCCGGCGGGCCATGCAACAATACATGATCCAAAGCCTCAAAACGCTGCTGTGCAGCCTGTGTAAATATCTTCAGGTTCTCTACCACTGAATCCTGACCATGAAAACCCTCAAAACTTCCCGGCCGCAGACTCTTTTCAAACTCACGATCTCGTGGGCTCATCTGCTCGCCTGTAGCATCTAAATTTTCGTTTACTGACATATTTTTTCCCTTCAATGCAAAAATAACCAATTAGATTTAATATTCAGAAAACTTAACCACCGCTTTATTTGTAATGCTTTCAGGCAACAGCAGCTCACTGAATGGTGTCATATAAGTAAAAAACAGAAAAAAAACACGGACATGTTGGTGTAAAAACAAAATTTTTATTTAAAAAGGTTTACAAGTGCGGTTGTTAATTCTTATCTTTACGCAGCACATGTTCAAAAAACCCATCATATCATGAAGAAAATCATAATAGTTGGAATGGATTTTTCTGAAGGCGCTGACAATGCACTCAATTATGCCATCACAATTGCCAACGAATTAATGGCAAATGTGCTAATGGTATGGGTTGAGAAAGAAAAAGCTTCTTCATCGGTCTATACCGGCAGTGCTCATGATCCGCGACTTGAAGTGAAAAAGCGCTTCGAGGAACTGATCGAGAGACGCAAGGATGACCTTAGCGGAGGAAAATTCATGTACAAGATCCGTTCAGGAAAGGTACACAAGGAAATTGCTAATCAGGCGAAATACCATGACGCTTACATGGTAGTAGCAGGAACTCATGGCACATCCGGCTTCGAGGAATTTTGGATCGGCTCCAGTGCTTACCGGATCGTTACCTCCTCCCCCTGCCCGGTTATCACCCTTCGTTATGGTGAATCAGCCGACAGAAAGATCAAAAAGATCGTTTTCCCTGTGGACAGCACACGGCAAACCCGTCAGAAACTGCCTTTCACCATGAAGCTTGCCAGCCTGTTTGATGCTGAGGTCATTATCCTGGGACTTTATTCGACCCTCGGCACTGCAGTAAAAATGCTGGTGAATGGTTATATCGACCAGTCGGCAAAATATTTGAAAGAAAACGACGTTCGCTACCGTATTGAAAAACGCGATGCCGGTAATCTCACGGACACAACCATCGAGTTTGCCCGTGAAGAAGATGCCGACCTGATCGCCATTATGACAGAACAGGAAACGACTACTGCCAATTTACTTATGGGGCCTTTTGCCCAGCAAATGGTAAATCATTCACCGGTTCCTGTACTCTCAATCCGGCCGCGTAATTTATATGATCATCTGGTTGACTAAATTAAAATGATGAAGAGAATGAAATTGTGGTTAGCAGGCTTGTTCCTGATTATTGCCACCTGTGTATCGGCTCAACAAGCCGGTAAGGTAACTTTGCATCAACCATCAGGCCTGGAGTCTTTGGTTGAAAAACATATTGCCGTAAATGAAAAAATGGAAGGTATCCCCGGATTCCGGATCCAAATATTTACTGACTCAGGCAATAATTCCAAACGCAGGGCGCTACAGGCCAAGGCAAAATTCAGAATGTCGTTTTCCGACATAGATGCATATATCGTGTTTCAGGCTCCTTATTATAAGGTGGAGGTTGGAAACTATATCACGCGGCTGGAGGCCGAAAGGGTGCTAAACAAACTAAAAGAGATCTATCCCGGTGCTTTTATCGTGGCTGAACCTGAAATGGAAATCCCGGAAGTCTAAGCCCGGCAGGCAGTCCTGATAAAAGCATCGCGGATCATTCCAGCAGGCAGCTATGCCTTTTGCCAGCATTACATTCCTATTTTGATACGCCGGGAAATTTCCCGGGCATAAACTTGACTTTCTGACAGAATGACATTATTTTTTGTCAGCAGGCTTTTCACTCAGGATTAATTAACTAATTTTGCAGGTTATAAGGATTTTGATAAATGGATATTCAGTCAGTAAAACAACGATTTGGCATTATTGGAAATTCCGACCTGCTAAACAGGGCCATAGACAAGGCGCTGCAGGTTGCGCCAACAGATATTTCGGTGCTTATAACCGGAGAAAGCGGAGTCGGTAAAGAATCGTTCCCAAAAATAATTCACCAGTTTAGCTCACGCAAACACGGGCCTTTTATTGCTGTAAACTGCGGGGCGATACCAGAGGGAACCATCGATTCCGAGTTATTCGGCCATGAAAAAGGCTCCTTTACCGGGGCTACAGATTCCCGTAAAGGATACTTTGAAGAAGTTAACGGGGGCACCATCTTTCTGGATGAAGTGGCAGAACTTCCCCTGGCAACCCAGGTAAGGCTGCTGCGCGTGCTGGAAACCGGTGAATTCCTTAAAGTAGGATCATCAAAGGTGATTAAAACAGATGTGAGGGTTGTGGCTGCCACAAATATTGAGGTGGAAAAAGCCATAAACCAGGGGAAATTCCGTGAAGACCTTTACTACCGCCTTAGCACCGTGCCTATTTATGTGCCCCCACTGAGGGAACGCAAAAACGATATTGTATTGCTATTTAGAAAATTTGCAGCAGACCTGGCTGAAAAGTACCGCATGCCTGTGCTGCGCCTTACTGATGCAGCCAGAGAAGAGCTGAAAAA
>JBEPXQ010000055.1:437-8591 GCA_041641835.1 Bacteroidales bacterium | reverse complement strand
CTTAATGTGATGAATAGTGGCAGGATCTTTTTCATGGTTTTTTGTTTTATGTTTCATATTAATGACACCACTTTATTAAAATAGTTTAATTAAGACCGTGAAAATATTTATCGATCGACGGATTTTTGGGTTGATGATTTTCAGATAAATAAAAAAGAAGGTAGTAAAAAAATTCCATTCATGTAAAATATAAAGCACAATCCTTTTACTTTTGTAGAAAGAAAACTAATATGCAGTTTTTGTTTCCAAACATACTCTACGGATTGTTCGCCATGAGCATTCCGGTTATAATACATTTGCTTAACTTTCAGAGGTACAGGAAAATCTATTTTACACAGACAGAGCTGGTTGCCGATTTAAAGCAACAAACAAAAAGGCAATCCACCTTGCGGCACTGGATCATTCTGCTGATGAGGATGCTTGCTATCGGAATGCTGGTACTGGCATTTGCCAATCCGTTTATTGCCGGAGATGAGCATGCTTCCGGTATTAAAGGGAGACACATTAGTGTATATCTTGATAATTCTTTTAGCATGCAGGCTGAGCAGGCAGAGGGCAATTTGCTTAACGAAGCAAAAACCAGGGCGATCAGTCTTACCGAGGCATACGATCCATCAGCCAGATACCAACTGCTCACTAATGAGCTGCAGGGGAAGCAGCAGAGGTGGCTCACTGCCGAACAATTTATTAGCGCGGTGGAAGAGGTAGAATTTACCCCTGAATTCAGGTTTATTTCTGAAATCTTTAACCGGCAGCAACAAATGATCACTGACGATGATATCTCGCACAGCAGCATTTATGCGATCTCTGATTTTCAGGAAGCGGCATATGACCAGCAAAATCTAAAGCAGGATACTGCCATCGCGTACCACTTCATACCAGTAAAGGCCTACAATACACCCAATGCTTGGATAGACAGCATTTGGTTTAACAGTCCGGCACAATTTATCGGACAAAATGCCCGTCTGAATATCAGGATGAAAAAAAACGGTGACATTGAATCTGTGCCTCTTAAGCTATTCGTAAATGAGCGGCAAAGAGTGGCAGTGAACGTGGAATTTAACGAACAAAATGAGAAGGCGATCACAGTGAGCATGATTATCAATGAAACTGGATTGCACAAATGCAGGCTTGAGCTTTCTGATAACAGCATAGATTTTGACAATACATTCTACTTCTCCTTTAATGTACCGGAAACGGTGAATGTGTTGGTAGTTAGCGAGGCCGGTGCTGAGAACCGCTATCTGCAGTCTTTTTTTAAAGATGATTCACTGGTTAAGGCAGACCATGTTTCGCTGCGAAACATGGATTATCAGGCATTACCATCCTATTCCGCTGTAATCCTTGATCAGGTGAAGAAAGTCCCCACGGGTCTGATCACAGCGCTGGATAAATTTGTTAAAAGCGGCAAAAGCCTCATCATGTTCCCCTCTATGGAGGCAGATGTATCCTCATATAACGAATTGCTTGCTCCCATAGATAATATTAGGCTCGGAGGCAAAGACACTCGCAAAAAACAGGTTAGCTCAATTGCTTTTGAAAGCGATTTTTTTGAAGGATTTTTTCTGGAAAAGCCTAAAAACCCGGACTACCCTGTAATATTTGAAAATTACAATATATCGTATGGACTGGCCTCCCGGGCAGAAACACTAATCCGCCAATCGGATGGCAATTCTTTTCTACTTCGCACCAGATCAGGTAAAGGAAATCTATTTTTGTTTTCAGTAGCCAGTAATCCTGAAAGTAGTACATTTGTAACTCATCATATTTTCCCGGTAGTTTATAAGATGATTTTTGAAGGAGTGAAGAGCGGGCAGCTGTATTTTACTTTGGGCGAGAATGAGATATATACCAATAGCGGAATAGATATGCAGAGTGAAGCGGTTCCGGTACTTGAAAGTGCTTCCGGCGAAGCCCGGGTTACTCCTGCTTTGCTGAGAACAACCGAAGGTATCCGTTTTTTAGCTTCCGGTCGGATCAGTGAAAGCGGAATATGGAAACTACAGTATGCTGATGAGGTCATAGATTATCTGGCTTATAATTACAGCGGAAAGGAATCAGACACCAGGCTGGCGGATATTAGTAAAAATCTTCCGGAGAATATTAAGCTGCTGGATAATACGGTGCCGGGAATGATTTCAGGTATCAGGATGGCGCAACAGGGAAAACAGTTGTGGCCATGGTTTTTAATTGGAGCTTTAATTTTTCTTTTGATTGAAGTAATTTTGTTGCGTATTTGGAAATTGTAAAATAAATGAGCGATCAGGATTTTGACAGGCAGGAAGAGATGAATGAGGAAACTCATTCCAAGGGTGTTGCCAAAGGCACACATCTGGATTCCATGTATGAAAACTGGTTTCTGGACTATGCCTCCTATGTTATTCTGGAGCGGGCTGTACCGGACATCAGGGATGGTTTGAAACCGGTTCACCGCCGTATTCTTCATGCCATGAAAGAAATGGATGACGGGCGTTTTAATAAGGTTGCCAATATCATAGGGCAGACCATGAAATATCATCCCCATGGTGATGCATCCATTGGTGATGCGCTGGTTCAGCTGGGGCAAAAAGACCTGCTGGTGGAAACACAGGGGAACTGGGGAAATACGCATACCGGCGATAGTGCTGCTGCACCCAGGTACATCGAAGCAAGATTGTCAAAATTCGCACTGGATGTGGTGTTTAATCCTAAAACCACCGACTGGCAATTGTCATACGATGGCAGGAATAAGGAGCCGGTTACTTTACCGGCAAAGTTTCCTTTGCTACTGGCACAGGGAGTTGAAGGAATTGCAGTTGGCCTGGCATCTAAGGTGCTGCCTCATAACTTTATCGAGCTTATTGATGCTTCCATTGCTTACCTGAAAAATGAAAGCTTTGAAATACTACCTGATTTTCCGGCAGGTGGAATGGCTGACTTTACAAAATACAACGATGGTAAACGCGGCGGAAGAGTTAGAGTAAGAGCCAGAATCCAAAAGGAAGATAAAAAAACACTGCTTATCAGTGAAATCCCCTATGGAACAAACACCACAAGCCTGATCGAATCTATCGTTACAGCAAACGATAAAGGTAAAATTAAAATCAGGCAGATTGAAGATAATACTTCAGATAAAGTAGAGATACTTATCCACCTCCCGGCTAATGTATCACCCGATCAGACTATTGATGCCTTATATGCATTTACAAACTGCGAGGTTTCCATTTCTCCCAATGCCTGTGTGATTGAGAATAACACGCCCAGATTTATTGGAGTGACTGAAATCCTGAAAGATTCCACTGATCAGACCGTAGCATTACTTAAACGCGAATTGGAAATCCAGAAAAGCGAGCTGGAAGAACAGTGGCATTTCTCTTCTTTGGAAAAAATATTTATCGAAGAAAGAATATATCGCGATATAGAGGAATGTGAAACCTATGAATGTATTATAGAAACAATCAATGAAGGTTTGGAGCCTTTTAAACGCCTCTTTAAGCGTGAAATAACACGTGACGATATAATCAGACTTACTGAAATCAGGATCAAGAGAATTTCACGATATGATTCGTTTAAGGCGGATGAGGTGATAAAATCAATTGAGGACGATATCTCCGAAGTCAAATATAAACTGGACCATCTTATAGAGCATGCCATTGAGTATTTTGAAAGAATCAAAAATAAATATGGTAAAGGCAGGGAGCGACGCACTGAAATGCGCAGCTTTGAAAATATAGATGCCACTCAGGTAGCTGTTGCCAACGTTAAGCTGTATGTAAACCGCGAGGAAGGTTTCGTGGGCACTGCAATGCGAAAAGATGAATTTGTTACCGACTGTTCCGATATTGATGACATAATCGTATTCCGAAAGAATGGCGTGTATATGGTGAGCAGGGTATCAGACAAAGCCTTTGTGGGTAAAGACATTATCCATGTAGATGTTTTTAAAAGAAATGATGACAGAACAACCTACAATGTTGTTTATACCGATGGAAAAACAAGGGTTACCTATATCAAGCGATTTGCAGTAACCAGTGTTCAGCGTGATAAGGAATATGACCTGGGAATGGGTTCACCCGGCTCAAAGATCCTGTATTTTTCAGCCAATCCCAACGGTGAAGCTGAAATTGTCAAGGTGAGGTTAAGGCCGAAACCACGATTAAGGAAGCTCTCTTTCGAACAGGATTTTAGTGAAATACAGATCAAAGGTAAACAGGCGAGAGGTAATATTCTGTCGAAGCATGGTGTTTCATCCATCAAAAAGAAGGAGGACGGTGTATCCACCCTTGGCGCTATTGATATATGGTATGATGAAACTGTGAGAAGACTGAATATTGATGAAAATGGTAAATACCTGGGGGCATTTAAAAGCAATGACCGTCTTCTCGGGTTAATGGATAATGGCGACTACATGAATTATGGGTACGATCTCACCACCCATTTTGATGAGGATATGGTTCACCTGGAAAAATTTGATCCTGATAAGATATGGACTGCTGTATATTTTGAAGGTGAATCAGGGTTTTATTATGCTAAGCGATTCAATCTTGTGGAATCTGAAAAGAGAAATTCATTGATTTCTGAACATCCTGAATCGCGTTTGGTTTATCTGTCGGGTAACAGCAAGCCCACAGCGAGGATTGTTTTTGACAAGGAAAACGGCCCGCGTAATAAGGATGAGGAAACCATTGATCTGGTTGAGTTTATAGCTGTGAAAGGTTATAAGGCCAAGGGAAAAAGACTCACAACATACGAAGTTGACAAAATAGAGCTTATTGAGCCTGATGATCCTGAGCCAATGAGAGAAGAAGAGAGCACTAAAGAGGAAACACAAAAGGAGGATGAAAAACCTGAAAATCCTGGCGAACAACCTAATATGCGATCCCTTTTTGATCAGTAAAACATAAAAAATAAAAAATATGAGTGATGACAATAAAGTACTGAAAGTAACAGATGATGTAAGCTGGATAGGTGTGCTTGATCGTGATCTGGTTACTTTTGATGTGGTGATGGAAACAGTTTACGGTTCCACTTATAATTCCTATTTCATTAATGCTGATAAAAAAGCAATTGTAGAAACAAGCAAGGAGAAATTCTGGGATGTTTACGAAAATAAAGTGCGGCAGGTTGTGGACCCTGCCGAAATCGAATACATCATCCTGGACCATACCGAGCCGGATCATTCAGGTAATCTGAAAAACCTGAAACAGATAGCACCCAATGCAAAGGTGGTGGCAAGTCCCAATGCCATTCGTTATTTGAAGGATCTTTTCAAAGATTCAGATTTTGAATACATCCCGGTGAAAGACGGAGATACACTCGATCTGGGAAATAAAACCCTGCGATTTATCGGTGCACCCAACCTGCACTGGCCTGACAGTATTTACACCTATCTCGAAGAAGATAAAGTGCTGTTTACCTGCGATTCCTTTGGCTCGCACTATTGTGACGAAAAAATGTTTGATGACCTGGTGGATGAGGAAAAATACGATGATTCGTTCAAATATTATTTTGATGTCATCCTGAAGCCATTCAGTAAATTTATGCTCAAAGCCCTGGATAAGATCAAGGATCTTGACATAGAGGTTATCTGTAACGGTCACGGACCTATCCTTCGCAGCAACTGGAAGAAATATGTAGAGCTGTCGCGTCAGTGGTCAAAGGAATTCATCGGGCACCCTGAAAATCAGCGCGTTTTTATTCCTTATGTTTCAGCCTATGACAAAACCGGGCAACTGGCTGAAAAAATAGCAGAGGGTGTCCGTGCCTCTGGTGATATCGAGGCTGTTCCCATGGATATTGAAATGGCCTCACTGGGTGATTTGGAATCAGAAGTAACGCAGGCTACCGGTCTTATAGTAGGCTCACCCACCATCAATCAGAATATTCTGTTGCCCATCTACAAGCTTTTTGGTGTGATGACACCCTTGCGCGATAAAAGCAAGCTGGCCGGCGGATTTGGTTCTTACGGCTGGAGTGGTGAAGGCGCTACTTTGATAAAAAATGCGCTCACATCTTTGAAAATGAAATACTTTGAAGATGGTGTTTTTGTGAAGTTTACACCTGATAAAGAGGAGCTTGAAAAAGGCTTCAATTACGGAAAAGCATTCGGAAATAAATTGCTTGGAAACTAAAACCTGGATATATCCGTTGTAATGAGTGTATCAGGTAATCAAAGCCTGATACACTCTGTTATTATGCTGAAAAGAAAATTAAACATATTGCTGCTGGTCCCGCTGGTTTTTGTGGCAGTTTCCTGCGTAACAGAAAAGCGTCTTGCCCGGGAATTTGTGGATAATCCGCCGGAAAATAAGTTCGTTGTAATGTCGCCTAGCACGGTATTTAAAGAAAGCCTGAAGCCTGTGCAGGATACCCTTGTAAGAAAGCCATCACAGCGGCAATTGGACTCATTGGCCTTTCTCGAAAGTGAATTCGTTCAGTTTATAACAGATAGCATGTTTATTGATCTATACATGCCTGCCTTTAAGAATGAAATGGATTCCCTTGGCCTTAATGTTATTTATAATGAACTGCCCCAGGTGTTTTACGATACAGCTACCTCAGCATATATCTTTGACATAGCTCAGGTTCAATTACAGGAGTTTTCAGAAATTCAGTATGATAAAGAAGTGATAATGGATCAGCTATATTATCAGAAGCATATATTGGATGGTGTCCATCTTAATGTGTGGGTGGAGTTTCAGAAAGTGAATAAACCCGGGCAAAAACCCATGGTGCTTTTTTCAGAAATTACCCGTCGGGACGAAGTTGATGGTATTTTTCATCAGAATCAGCTATCTGGTGAAGTTAAATACAGCTACAAGATAAATGAACTTGAGCTGGAGGCTATAAAGAACGTGATTACCAGAGCCGGATATACACATGCATCATACCTTTTCGATTTTTTGATGAACCAGTACATCAGAGCTATGATGATGAAAAAAGAGGCCAAACCAAGATATTATCTTCATTATAACAGAGAAGAAGATGCTTTTGTGCCTGTTTATAACAGCCGCTTTATCAGGCAAAAATAAGTGAACTATTCCCTCCCTTTGTTGTTTTCGTTTTTTATACTGCAGTGACTTCACCAGCAAATATCAATTTTTTTAAATAAATTGATATTTAGATTTTTATATAACTTACTGGTTGTCTGTCACAGACCTGATATTAAACGATACTTTTTGAAAAATTAACACTAAAACTAAATATTCTGACCAACTTTGTTGGATGCAACGTTGTCTTTTTTGATACGTAAAAAAAAATTGGCATTAAAGAATTAAAGTATTACTTTAGTGATTGTAAAACAGTAACTGTTGAGCTATGAAAAATATCTATCTTTTCCTTCGTTTTATTTTTATTTCACTGATGTTGACATTGGTTATTATTCAGGGAAAAGCACAAATGACTGAGAGTTTTGAGAGCGCCACTGCGCCTCCTGCTAACTGGAATATTGTTTATGAAGATCCTGAGCCTATAACATCATCTTTATACCCTCCCTATTATTATGATAATGCTATGAGGCATATTAGCCCGTCTGACTCCTATTTGCCACCTTATACGCATTACGCACATGATACTGCAGCTTTTGGAAGTAAAGTTTTTCTCTTTTCTTCATTTGTTGATACGGTAACTACCAGACAATATCTGTTTGGGCAGTATCTGATTTCGCCCCCATTAAATGTTACTGCAGCCAATGACTCTGTAGCTTTTTATTTCAGGCATTCAGAAAACAGGGGCGAAATATTTCAACTGGGCTGGTCCACTACAACAAGTGATACTTCTGCTTTTACTTTCGGACCGGCATACACTACTGTGAAGGCTGATACTACCTGGAACCTGTATTATAAAAATGACCTGCCTTTGAATACCAAATATATCTGTATCAAATATGCGGTTACACAAGATCGTTACGGCTTGTTTATTGATGGATACTATGGCCCGCCCGCTTCCAATCTGGATGCCGGAATTGTGGACTTCAACGAGCCTCATTATCCGGGTAGCAGTAACTTAAGCGTTGATTTTGTCAACAGCGGCATAAGTACATTAAACAGTCTTCAGTTTGATTACGAAATTGATGGGGTGCCACAGCCTACTGTAGTATGGAATGGAACTATGCCACAGGATTCACTCAACCAAAACTTTGTGCTGGGAAACTTTAACTTCACAGCAGGTACCCAC
>JBEPXQ010000055.1:0-427 GCA_041641835.1 Bacteroidales bacterium | reverse complement strand
GTCAAGCTCACCCAACGGTGGCACAGATGAGAATAATAATAATGATACCATAATTGAATCCTTTGCCACAGTAAATGATCCCAATGCATATGCCGGTGGACCCGAGGATATTTGTGCAGGAACTAATTACGATATTACGGGGGCATCAGCTTCCAATTACACATCAGTTTCATGGATCAGCTCAGGCTCAGGAAGCTTTGTAAACGGGACCACACTATCGCCTACCTACATTCCCAGCAACGCTGATACCGTTGCTGGTGCAGTTACCCTGGCGCTCATCGCCCACGGCTATCCGGGCCATCCTAATGACACAAGTTATGCTGCCCTCACCATTCACTCCACACCCGTGGTTGACTTTAGCGGGCTGCAGGCTACTTATTGTCCGGGTGCCGCAGATCAGTTATTGAGTCCCACTCCTGCTGGTGGA
>JBEPXQ010000054.1:0-8595 GCA_041641835.1 Bacteroidales bacterium | reverse complement strand
CATAATTCCGAAAAACGCTGAAAGAAAAGGTTGCCTGGATGTTTCCGGTAACAAAAAAGGAAACGGAGTGAAGATCCAGGTATGGGAAAAGAATAACTCCGATGCCCAAAAGTTCAGGCTTAAGCATCTGGGGCAGGGTAAATTCAAAATCTACACTAAGCACGGCGATATACTTGCACTGGCAGGGAGAAGCCATAAGGACCGGTCAGTGGTTCATACCTGGGAAGATCATGAAGGACCATTTACAGAATGGATTTTTATCATGGCGAATGACCTGAAAAAAAACAAATATTACCCAAGATATGATTTTGCCACAGAACCAAAATTCTTCAAAGTAAGTGATAAAACCAATTTTTATGTGAAGTCACAAAATGCTCATACCCCCGGCAGCAAAGGAACAGCGAAAGTGGTGAGTATTGAAGGAAATACCGTTACGCTTGAGTTAACCACCACCGGCGTGAACCCGATGAACGGCAAGGAGGAAACCAGAACCTATAATATTGAAATTAAGGTTGAAAACGGCAAATATGTTAAAGGAAAAGATCCGGAATACCAGGAAACAGGCCTACCTGACGGCAATACCCTGAATCTTAATGGCCCTATGTCAGGATTTACTATATTTAAATTCTGACGCCTTCGCCTTCAAACAAAAAAAACCACCATCCCATGGCCGGGTGGTGGTTTTTTTATTGATTATCCTTAGCAAATATTATTCTGTATAATATTTATAGAAATACGGGAGGGTTTCAATTCCTTTGAAGAATTGCTCCAGCGGGTAATTTTCATTGGGAGAATGGATAGCATCCGACTCCAGACCAAAGCCCATCAGGATTGACTTGATACCCAACACCTGTTCGAAGGTAGCGATAATCGGGATAGAACCTCCGCTACGTACAGGAATCGGTGCTTTACCGTAAGACTCTTCCATGGCTTTCTTAGCTGCCTGATATTCTTTGGTATCAATTGGTGAAACATAACCCAGACCACCGTGCAGAGCTTTCACATCTACCTTTACAGTTTTTGGGGCAATATTTTCAATATGCTTCACAAACAGCTCGCTGATCTTGTCGTTGTTCTGGTTTGGTACCAGACGCATGGAAACCTTTGCAGTAGCCTTTGAGGGCAGTACTGTTTTTGCACCTTCGCCCGTATAACCACTCCAGATACCATTGATATCAAGAGAAGGACGAATTCCGGTGCGCTCCATGGTGGTAAATCCTTTTTCACCATCAACCTCTTCAATATCCAGAGCTTTTTTATATGCATCCAGGTCGAAAGGTGCTTTGCCCATTTCCTTGCGCTCTTCTTCACTCACTTCCATCACATCATCATAAAATCCGGGTATGGTAACTTTGTTATCCTCATCCTTAAGCGAAGCAAGCATTTCAGCAAGAACATTGGCTGGGTTGGCAACAGCGCCACCAAAGATACCAGAATGCAGATCTTTATTCGGGCCTGTTACTTCAATTTCCATATAAGCCAGACCACGAAGGCCGGTGGTAATGGAGGGTTTATCGGGGCCTAGCATGCTGGTATCTGATACCAGGATAACGTCGGCATCCAGCAGTTCTTTATTCTGTTCGCAAAATTTACCCAGGCTTGGTGAGCCGATTTCCTCTTCACCTTCCAGCATAAATTTCACGTTGCACGGAAGCTGATTGGTCTTCACCATAAATTCAAAGGCCTTGATATGCATAAATGATTGTCCTTTATCGTCATCAGCACCGCGAGCCCAGATTTTACCATCTTTCACAACAGGCTCGAAAGGTTCGGTGTTCCAGAGCTCAACCGGATCAACAGGCATTACATCATAGTGGCCATATACCAGTACGGTGGGTTTATTTTCATCTATGATCTTTTCGCCATATACCACCGGGTTTCCGTCTGATGGCATTACCTCTGCCTTATCAGCACCTGCATCAAGCAACTTACCTTTAAGTGCTTCCGCGCAGCGTTCCATATCCGGTTTATGGTCTTTCAGTGAACTGATGGAGGGAATGCGAATCAGTTCAAACAGTTCTTCAAGAAAACGATCCTTGTTTTCTTCGATGTATTGCTTTACGTTTTCCATAATAAATTGGTAGTTTAAAATTTTGAAGGCATAAATGTAGCAAATTTTACCGACATGGAGAAACAGATTCGTGCAGTTTTAAGCTTTCAGGCTGAATTACAGCAACCAATAATAAGGGAAAGCTGATACTGGAAACCGGCCTGATTTTTTTTTATATTTACCATCTTAAAAGCAGACAACAAACGGAGGTTTTAAACTGTCTTTAAAAAATACAAGATAATATGAAAAAAAGATATACACTTCTTCTTGTCTTATTTATCGCTTTTATCAGTTTTCAGCAAAAATCTCTGAAAGCCCAGATTGCTATTGACACCAGTTACTCGCCCTCCTACCTGGTTAAGAACTTTCTTATCGGCCAGGGGGTAATTGCATCCAATATTTCCTACACAGGTGTACCCGAATCAATAGGATACTTTGACAATGGAGGCACCACCAACCTGGGGCTCGATAGTGGTATCGTGCTGTCTTCAGGCGATGTAACACTCATACCGGTAGTGGGAGCAAATGGAGGAGGTACAGGGAAAAACATCAATCTTACAGGACATCCCCTACTACAATCACTTATTCCATCTTATACTACCAATGATGCTGTACTTATAGAATTCGATTTCATCCCGGTTTCAGATACGATCCGGTTCAGGTATATATTCGGATCAGATGAATACCCTGAATTCGTAAACAGCAACTACAATGATGTATTCGGGTTCTTTATTACTTCAGGTATCAATCCTAATACCGGAATGTATTATAACAATGAAAATATTGCTTTAATACCGGGAACAACTACCCCGGTTACCATAGACAATGTGAACGGGAGCACAAACTCACAATATTATGTGAATAATCAATACGGTACAACCATTGAATATGATGGATTCACTACCGTCCTTACTGCCTGGGCGCGGGTTATCCCCTGCACTAATTATCATATTGTAATTGGAGTGGCTGATGCCGGTGATCACATCTATGATTCAGGAGTTTTTCTTGAAGCTTACAGCTTTAGTTCAAACTCCATTACCACGGAAAAGTCATTTTCCAATACCAAGGTTGATACAATGGGCATAGAGGGATGTAATGATGTTACCATAACCTTCAGAATACCCCAGACTAAATCATCCAACACGGTTATCCCACTTAGCTACAGTGGAACAGCGCAAGCCGGAACTGATTACAGCCCACTTCCCACATCGGTAACCATTCCCGCCGGGCAGGATTCAGTTTCCATAACGATAAATCCGCTGAGCGACAATATAGCAGAGCCCATAGAGGTTATTAATATCATTTTCCCGAGAAATTGCACCAATGATACGATCAAGGCTTATATTAAAGACAATATCCCCATGCACACCAGCAGCAGCAATGATACAACCCTATGTGCTGATTCAACTGTACTTTTTGTAAGCGGACATGGCGGGCAGGGCTCATATACCTACGTATGGAGCACCGGTGACACCACTGCAACCTCCCTGATCAACCCCTCGGCATCCACACTATACACGGTAACAACCACCGACTTATGCAACACAAGTATAGTTGATTCGATAGATGTAAAAGTGAGCTTTCCGGCTATCCAGCCTGATTTTGATTCCATCTGCCCTGGGGATACCGCGTTTTTAACAGCAAAAGTAAACGGGGGCCAGGCCTTCATCTGGAGCAACGGAGCTACCACTGACAGTATTTCTGTAAGTCCTGCCAATTCATCCTGGTATCATGTTACGGTTACCGACTCAATTGGCTGCACCGCAACCGACAGCGTTCTGTGTTTTGTTAACCCATTGCCAGTACTGCAGCTTACTCCCAACACCACAATATGCGAAGGCAATGCCGCACAGCTTCAGGCAAGCGGAGGTGACAGCTACAGGTGGAGCACAGGTGATACTGCCAATTCAATCAGTGTTTACCCCTCCATTAATATGATATACACGGTTACTGCCACAAACAATTTTGGCTGCACCGACAGCAGCTCAACCATGGTATCTGTAAATACCTATCCCAATCCATATATTATGACTGATAAGGATACTGTATGCCGCGGGGAAGGAACAAACCTGACGGCTTATGGCGCCGATTATTATAAATGGAGCACAGGGGAAAGCGGAAATGTTTTGCCTGTTAGTCCGGCTTCATCCACAGTTTACACCGTTACTGCCAGCAATATCCTGAACGGAACTACCTGTTCGGATACTGCTTCTGCAAAGGTGGATGTGGTGCGCTGCAATACCTATTACATCCCAAATGCCTTCTCACCCAATGGAGATAACGTGAATGACCGGTTTATCGTTACCGGTCAGTTTAAAAATGTGGAAGATTTTGAAATGATGATCTTTGATCGTTGGGGCAGGCTCATCTTTCACACTTCTGACTATCAGGAAGGATGGAGAGGAAGAGATGATAATTCATTTGAACCAATGCCTGTTGGAACTTATATTTATAAGATCCGTATAACAGAAGGTTCATTTGAGCCGATTGAACTGGAAGGTTCTGTTATTTTGCTTAGATAAAGTATAACCCACTGAATACATAAAAGAAAACATGAGAACGATTATTTTTATCTGCTTTACAGCTATCCTTAGCCTAACAGTTTCCGCGCAATCCAATATCAATACCGATAGATGGAACCTGGTTGATACAATAACTTATCATAATTATGATGATCTTAGTGCTGTTGCATTTAACGGTACAGACATTTACCTGACCGAGTGGAACTCGGGAAAGTTTATAAAATCCGATATGAACGGAAATATACTGGAAGAGTTCACCATTTCAGGAATAAGCGGCATCAGGGATCTGTGCTATGATGGACAATATTTTTATGGTGGTCGTGCTGATTCAGTTATTTATATCCTGGATCTGGATAACAAGGCATTGATGGGTGAAATAACCGCACCTGCCGGCATTGAAGTACGCTCCATTGCTTATGATCCTAACCAGGATGCTTTTTGGACAGGTAACTGGTCAACTGATTTTTACCTGATAGACCGCAATGGAAATATACTTGACACTATTGCCTTTCAGAATCACAACCAGCAAGGCATTTCAGGACTGGCCATGGATAACACCAGCCATGAAGGTCCTTACTTCTGGTATCTGGCCGGCAAGCCTCAAAGTCCGGCATATCTTGGAAACCTGAAGCAGACGGGTCAGTTCACCGGACTTGGTAAAGAACTCACTACAGGCCCAGGCACGGGGATAAGCAACCCCAGGGGCCGTGGCCTTGGTATTTTTCCGGCAACCGGGCCAACCTATCAGCTGTACCTGATGGGAGTTATTGAAGGCAGCCCGTCAAGGGTTTTTATCTATGATCTTACTACTATGGTAACCGCTGTGGATATTGCCATAACTTCCGTTGTTTCACCCCAACATTCCTGCGAGCTCACAAGCAGCGAACGGGTAACCATACGCGTTGCTAATACCGGGAGCGATACCGTAACTAACATCCCCCTGGTGCTGAAAATGATACATCCCACTTATTATGTGCATAATGAAACCATTACCGACACTATTTTACCATACAGTTCGATTGACTATGAAGTAAGCAAGTCATTTTACATGGCTTCCCACACAACTTATTCATTTGAAGTTTACTCCAAGAAAAACACTGATCTCTATAATAAAAATGATACACTGCGCCACGACATCATAAGCATAGCACCGTCCTCTTCTCCGTATTCAAATAATCTGGATTCAGCACAGGAACTGCTGGGCTGGTCGGTTATTGATGCCAATGAAGACGGTTATACCTGGAATTACCTGGAGAATGCAGGATTTAATTCATCCGGCACATTTAGCTACAGCTGGAACCCTGATGGTGTAACTCCTGCTGACGACTGGCTTTTCTCCCCCTGCATTGAGCTGGATTCAGCTAAAGACTACGCCCTGAAATTTATGGCTAAAACAGGTTTAAGCGGTTACAAAGAAATGGTAAGTGTTTACATTGGGCCTAAAGCTGACATTATTAATATGTGGCAGCTGATCAAAAAACCGGGCAAGCTGGATACCGGCAATTTTATTGTAATAAGTGAGGAGTTCAAGACTTATGCTGATGATGTATATTATCTGGCTTTTCATATTCATTCTGAAGCTAACTCCCATCGATTTTATCTTGATAACGTAATGATTGATGAATCTGTTTCTGTTGATGAAAACAGCCAGGTCAGTTTCAGCATGTATCCAAATCCAACTGATGGTGCAGTAAACATTGAATCAGAAAAAGCTATCAGGAAAATAACTGTTATGAGCATGTCGGGTCAATCATTGCTTGAAAGTGAGCCGCTCAAAAACCAGGCTGTTATCAACACCGAGGCCCTGGCTCCCGGAGTTTACTTGCTACAGCTTGAGTTTAACGATTGCAGAATAAACCGCAAACTCATAAAAAAATAATTCAACATTGAAGCCTTAAGCCTGTTTATTCGACATGGAATTACCCATTCTACAAGATCTTGTTATAATTCTTGCCATTTCAGTATTGGTAACACTGTTGGCAAACCGTTTTCGCATACCCGCGATTATGGCCTTCTTGTTAACAGGAATCCTGGCCGGGCCTCATGGATTTCATCTGATAGAAAAGACACACGAGGTGGAAGTACTTGCCGAAATAGGCGTAATCCTGCTTTTGTTTACCATCGGTATTGAGCTTTCCTTTAAAACCCTGCGGGGTATCCGGCGAACGGTGCTGCTTGGCGGTTTTTTTCAGGTAATGATCACCGTAGGGGTTACAGCTGTATTCAGTATGGTATTTGGCTTTAAATGGCAGCAGTCGGTTTTTCTGGGATTCCTGGCATCACTTAGCAGTACTGCCGTGGTACTGAAACTGATTCAGGAGCGTGGTGAAATATCAAGCCCACATGGCAGAAACGCCCTGGGAATCCTCATTTTCCAGGATCTGATCATCGTACCTATGATATTGTTTACTCCTATGCTAAGCGGAGATAGCAATATATCAGGACAGGATGTACTGATTATTATCCTGAAAGTTGCTGGTGTTATAGGCATCCTTATCTGGGCTTCACGCACTCTGGTTCCAAGGCTGCTGAATTTGGTCGCCAGAACCCAAAGTCGTGAGTTATTCCTGCTTACCATAATAGTTTTGGCACTGGCCGTAGCCTGGCTTACTTCTGCTATTGGGCTTTCACTTGCCCTGGGAGCTTTCCTTGCAGGCCTTATCATATCCGAATCAGAATACAGCCATCAGGCCCTGGGTAATATCCTGCCATTTCTGGATGTTTTTTCCAGTTTCTTTTTTGTTTCTATTGGAATGCTTCTGGATCTGAATTTTGTTTATGAGAATCCACTTCTGATACTGGTAGCTACCGTTTCCATTTTATTGATAAAAGCCATTATAGCCGGTGCTGCCACACTAATATTAGGTTATCCTTTACGCATCATCATTATGGTTGGGCTGATGCTTAGCCAGGTGGGTGAGTTTTCGTTCATCCTTTCAAAAGTTGGTATAGAATACGACCTACTGGACACCGCCACATATCAGACATTTCTTTCAGTAGCAGTGATAAGCATTGCTCTTACTCCGTTTATTTTCAAACTGGCACCCCGACTGGCGGCAAAAAGCATGTCACTTCCGCTTCCTGAAAGATATAAGAGCGGCGTGCAGGGACTAAGTTCTTCAGAACGAAAACAGGAAAACAGGCACCTGATCATCGTGGGCTATGGCATAGTTGGCAGAAATGTAGCCCGTGCGGCGCAGTTTGCAAATCTCAGATATACCATTATTGAAATGAACCCGCAAACCGTAAGGGAAGAACAGCAAAAAGATGCACCCATATTTTACGGTGATGCTACACAGCCAGCTGTACTGGAACATGCCGGTGCCGCAAAAGCCATATCTATGGTGGTTGCCATAGCAGATACTGCTGCTACCAGGAGAATAATATCAACAGCCCGCGCAATGAATCCCAATCTGCACATAATTGTCAGAACACGTTTTATATCAGATTTGCAACTATACCATGACCTGGGCGCTGATGAGGTGATACCCGAAGAATTTGAAACATCGGTGGAAATATTCGCCCGTGTATTGGCCAAATTCCTGGTGCCTCACGATCAAATTGAACAACTGGTGAACCATATCCGGGAGGGAGAATATGAAATGCTCAGGAGCCTTTCTGTGGCCGATGGTTCTTATTCGAACCTGGCGGTGAATATTCCGCAATATGATATTTCTACATGGAAAGTAGCACCGGAATCCGGTATTATATCAAGCAATGTCAGTAAAATAGAAAGCCGATATAAAAATCTGTCGATCATTGCAATTTCCAGAAATAACAAGGTTATCTCCAATCCCCGGGGGGAAACTATTATGGCTGGTGATCTGCTGTTTATACTTGGTGCTTCAAGAAACACCACAGCCTTAAATGAGCTTTGCAAGAACCCTGATGCCGGGAAAGATCATACCTGCAAATAAAGATTGTGTTAAAAACGTGATTTTTAGTGGGATTTTGCCTAAATTTGATGTCCGTATAACTATATACTCTATGAAAACAGACATTCACTGTATCCCCTGCATTCTT
>JBEPXQ010000053.1:0-8683 GCA_041641835.1 Bacteroidales bacterium | reverse complement strand
TTTGTCTGAAGTCAAACATCCGGCTGGCAAAGTCCTCACTGCCAATTGTTGTATTGATAGGGTCATAGGTATCCAGCTGGTAATCTATTTCTTCATTTTTGATCTTTGACTGCGCACCCAGCTCCAGTTTGGATTTTTTTCTGAGTGGCAGAATATAATCAGCGTTCAGCCTTATCTCGTAAGAGTTTTCTTTTTCCGAAGTTTTCACCCCATTGTCTGAATTGTTCAGCGGGTCATATTCCGAATCGGTAACCATGGTTAGCTGTTCATCCGATTCCGAATCGTCATGGATGCTGTAAAAAGCGCGAAGCTCCAGCTTTTGCCCTTTGCTGTCGAGTTTGTAGTCGTAATTAGCAGTGGCCTCCCAGTATAACCCTGTTCTGGAAAAATAGGATTCATCTAAGGTGTAAACCGTTTGTGTGGCTGGACTGGTGTAGTTGACTGTTTTCGACTCCATATCCATTCCGAAACCGTACTCCCCGGCACGGGTGCTTAGCGAGAAAGTCTGATCATCGGTGATATAATAATCCATACCGGCCTGGGCCGACATGCCGTTTCTCTTCCACACGCGTTCACGGTCTGAATCCACAAAATAGGTCATGGTATCACCATACGTTTCACGGTTCATCACGGCATCCATGTAATAATGGCGGTTGTTATACTCACCGCCCACGTACCAGTTTGCTTTTTTGGTGCGGTAATTAAGTAAAAAATCACCGCTATAGGTTTTCTGGTTTCCAACAGATGCGTTTACAATACCGTTAAAGCCCGTTCGTTTGCGTTTTTTCATCACGATGTTTATGATACCCGAGCCTCCTTCAGGATCATATTTCACAGAAGGGTTTGTTATGATCTCGATTTGCTGTATGCTGCTTGCAGGGAGTTGTTTAAGGATGTCGTTGCCATCAAGGGTAGTGGGCTTTCCGTCTATTAATACCGTAAAAGATGAGCTTCCGCGAAGCGATACATTTCCTTCTATATCCACTTCCACGCTTGGGGTGTTCTCAAGCACATCAACAGCAGTTCCTCCGGCAGAACTCAAGTCCTGGCTTACATTAACCACCTTGCGGTCAATCTTGTATTCAACGCGTTGTTCTTCAGCCACAATTTCCACGCCCTCCAGCTCTTTATTGGAAGGAGCCAGGTAAATAGTACCTATATCAACAAGCGGCTCTTTTCGTTCAATATTTATTCCGGGTATTCTCTTTTTCTGAAAACCAATAAAATTTACTTGCAGATAATAGCTTCCCGGCTTCACCGGACTGATTTCAAATCTTCCTTCACGGTTTGTAATGGTACCGGTTAGTAGCACCGAATCCTCTACCTTGTATAAAGCCACATTTACAAACTCCATAGGTTGATTACTGCTCTGGTCAAGCACCTTCCCCTTTACCATTCCCCTGGCCATGGCATTTCCTTCATCACTTCTGGTTTGGGCATTTCCTGTAGCCAGAATTCCGGTTATTAAAACCAGCATCATCAATAAATTCTTTCTCATAATGGATTTTTCATTTCTTGTCAGACAAAAACAGATAGGATAACTTGCGCATCAGCAGAATTATTTTCCTAACCTTGATTATTTAAATCTGCTTATAAACATATTTAATTACCTCAATGTTTATGCCATTTTTAGAATATCACAAGGACAGTCTGTTATGTTGTGCAGTCTGCTGGAATTATGTGCACATGCGAACAGGAGGGTTGAATACTGAACATTTCATATTTCCTGAAGTTAGGATATTATGATTTGTTGAGGGAGCCAAAATAAGGCAGCTTTTTCTTAACGTGTTTTCAGTTGTTTTGAAGCTTTTAGGCAGTGATGAAAACACTTGCAATTTCGCTAAACTTTTATAGTTTTGCACTTTCGCTGAAATTAAACATATAAAACACATATATAATAAAAATGGAAAATAAGTTAGCAGTAGTTGCTTTTGGAGGAAATGCTCTTTTGAGAGGCGATCAGAAAGGAACAATAGAAGAGCAGGAATCGAATGTTTATGATACTTGCTCGCATTTGGTAGAATTGATCAAAAAAGGCTACGATGTTATTATAGGTCACGGAAACGGGCCCCAGGTAGGTAATGTATTATTGCAACATGAAGCCGGACAGAAGATCTATGGTATTCCTAAAATGCCTATGGATATTTGTGTGGCAGAAACACAGGGAGCCATTGGGCTGATGATCGAGCAACAGTTGAGAAATGTACTTGCAAAGCACGGCATTGAGCGTAATATTGTTACGATCGTTACGGAAGTAATCGTTGACAAAGAGGACCCGGCCTTTAAAAAACCTGCAAAACCGGTTGGGCCGTTTTATACCAAACAGGAAGCAGATGAGCTCACCAAATCAAGCGGGTGGGTATTTCATGAAGATCCGCGTGGACGAGGGTGGAGACGCGTGGTGGCTTCACCAAAACCACTTAAGGTGAATAATCGTGAGATTATTGAAACACTGGCACGTGAAGGAAATATAGTAGTTACTGTTGGTGGTGGCGGTATCCCTGCTTATATGAATGACAAAGGCGAGCTGGTGGGAATCGATGCTGTGATTGACAAGGATCTTGCCTCAGCTCATTTGGCGGGAAATATCAAAGCCGACGAGTTCTATATCCTGACTGATGTTCCCCAGGTTTATGTTAACTTTAATAAGCCAGACCAGAAAGCACTCTCCAGAGTAAAGGCCGATGAGATAAAAAAATACCTGAATGAAGGGCATTTTGCAGAAGGCTCCATGGCACCAAAAGTGAGGGCAGGACTTCACTTTATTGAAAAAGGGGGAAAAGCCTGCACCATTACTATGGCCGGCAAGCTTAGTAATGCTGAAGCCGGAACAACCATTGAACAGAATTAGTCATTTAATAAATCATATAACTATGGCATTCAATCTTAGAAATCGTAATTTTCTCAAACTCCTTGATTTTACCCCAAAGGAGATGAAGCATCTGCTGGATCTTTCTGCAGATCTGAAAAAAGCAAAATATTCCGGGACGGAACAACAAATGCTCAAAGGCAAAAATATAGCTCTTATCTTTGAGAAAGCTTCTACCCGTACCCGTTGTGCTTTTGAGGTGGCAGCACTTGATCAGGGTGCACACGTGACCTATCTTGGCCCCACTGGCTCACAGATAGGCAAAAAAGAATCAATGAAGGATACAGCCCGTGTACTGGGCCGCATGTATGACGGTATTGAGTACCGTGGATTCGGACAGGAAATCGTTGAAGAACTGGGTGAGCATGCTGGTGTGCCTGTGTGGAACGGCCTCACCAATGAGTATCATCCTACCCAGATACTGGCAGATTTCCTCACCATGATGGAACACTCAGACAAACCTCTGCACCAGGTGAAATTTGCCTACCTGGGTGATGCACGCAACAATATGGGTAATTCCCTGCTGATAGGTGCTGCCTTGATGGGCATGGACTTCCGTTCTGTTGCCCCTGCTGATGTTCAGCCAGAGAAAGAATTGGTGGACCAGGCACTGGAAATCGCCAAAGAAACCGGCGCGAAAATCACTGTTACTGATGACCCTGCTGAAGGGGTGAAAGACTGCGACTTCCTTTATACGGATGTTTGGGTATCAATGGGTGAACCTGATGAGGTATGGAAAGAACGCATCGAGCTGCTTAAACCATACCAGGTAAATAAAGAACTGATGGAAAAAACAGCTAACCCGAAAGTGAAATTTATGCATTGCCTGCCGGCCTTCCATAACCGCGAAACCGTGGTTGGTGAAGAGATCTATCAGAAATTCGGACTTAATGGCATGGAAGTTACCGAGGATGTTTTCGAATCTCCTGCTTCCATCGTTTTTGATGAAGCTGAAAACCGCCTGCACACGATTAAAGCTGTTATGGTGGCTACACTCGGAGCATAAGAAAAAATCTCCAGTAATACATAACCGCACTGTCTTAATTGGCTGTGCGGTTTTTTTTATGCTTTTTTTTGCGGAAAACGTAACATATGGTAAGACTAAAACGTCAGCACAAGCGTTGAATATTGTAAGGAAAGCAAATAGTATAAAAGTCTGAAAATAAATTTCGTATCATAATTTTAAAGAATAGGTGAATTCTTTTTCAATTTTTTTTCTGACAAAAAGTGACCTCTAAAAAAAACCTCTGTCATTAAAAGTGAAACGAGCAAGTAAAAAAGCATTGGGAGCGAAGACGGACATACACCGGCATGTCATAGAAAGGAGCAGGCAAAATGACCGGAAAGCTCAGTATGAGTTATACAGGCTTTATGCCGGGGCCATGCTTAATGTGGCCTACCGATTGACCGGCTCCAGGGAAGAAGCAGAAGATATGTTGCAGGAAGCTTTTTGCGACGCTTTTAGGAGACTTGACTCGTTCCGCTTTGAATCTACATTTGGTGCCTGGTTGAAAAGAATTGTTATAAACCGATGCATCAATGAAATAAAGCGCAGGAAAGTTGAACTGGAGTTCTTTGATGAAATGCCCGCAGCGCGTGAGTCTATGGCAGAGGAACATTATTCTGAAGAAGGATTAAATGTGGACAGAATTAAAAAGGCGATGGTAAAGTTACCCAAAGGCAGCCGGATGATCTTTTCACTATACCTGCTGGAGGGATATGACCACAAGGAGATAGCCGACATACTGGATATTTCAGAATCTAACTCCAAAATGCAGTATAAACGCGCTAAAAGCAGAATCAGAGAAATCTTAAGTCAGGAAGACTATGAAGGATAAACTAGAAAAATACATAGAGGAGCATCGCCGGGAATTTGACGACCTGGAACCTTCTGGCGGTTTGTGGGATCGCATCTCGGATGAGCTGCCACAAAAAAGGACAATCGATTACTCATTGTTTGCCCGCGTAGCAGCAGCAGTCTTGCTGATGGTGGCCTCCTACATTTACTATGTGAACTCAGAAAGCAACCAGCAGCCGGTTGAAACAACTGCCTCCGGTACGCAGGAGCAGCCTGAAATTTATAAGGAACTTAAAGAAGCTGAGATTTATTACACCACTAAAATTTCAGAAGCAAAAGATGATTTGTTTGTGGTGCTGGATGATCAGCCTGAATTAAAGCAAGATATTGAAAACGAACTGAAAGAATTGAATGAAGCATACACTGAACTGGAAAGCGACCTGATGGACAATGCCAGTAACGAGGAGATCATTGAATATATGATCCAGAATCACCGGCTTAAACTGCAGATACTCGAGGAAATGCTTCAACAAATTAAAAGAGCTAAGAACTATGAAGAGGATATTGAAGATGAAAGATTCAGCCTTTAGTTTTCAGGGGTTCCTGCTGCTGGTTTTTATTATCAGCACACAGGCACTCAGTGCTCAGACCTATGAGCGCAGCAAAAAAATGGTGAAAACCTACAGGCTCGAAAATATAGCCACCGAAGTGCAGGTGATCAATAAATACGGGAATATTATGGTAATTCCCTGGAACAAGGATTCAGTGCGCTTCGAAATAGATATTACTGTAAAGGGCGGTGACGAAAGTAAAATGAATAAAGCTTTTGAAATGATTGATTTTTCTTTCAAAAACACACCTTATTACGTGGTTGCTCAAAGCAACCTTTCCAAAGAAGGTTCATTCTGGACAGATATAGTTGATATTGCCCAAACGATTTTCGACAGTAAAATCAATACATCCGTTGATTATAAGGTTTATATGCCGGCAAGAAATCCGGTGATACTTGAGAATAAATTTGGAGATGTTTATTTTTCTGATCACCATGGAAAGGTCAATGTCAGTCTGTCAAATGGCGCATTTAAGGCTCACGTTTTTACAGGAGAAGCCGTGCTGAATATCAACTTCGGCAAAGCCAGTATCCATTCGGTTGACAAGGCTACCATTGATATTACCTATTCCACCATGAGACTGGAGCAGGGCGATTACCTTAACCTTACAAGCCGGTCATCCGAATTCAGGCTCAACAATATTGAAAAGCTAAAGCTGCAGTCAAAAAGGGATGATTTCTTTATCAGAAATATAAAAACCCTCACGGGAGAATCATATTTTACCGATTACGAAATTGTGAACCTGACTGACTATATGAGCCTGGAAACCAATTATGGCTCATGCGATCTCAACCTCTCATCCCCCTCGATAAGCCGGATAAATATGATTTCATCCTATTCTGACTACACATTAAGAGTAAATGAAAACCTGAAGTTGGATGTTGATTTAACATACAACAGTTCCACCGAGCTTTTCCTCCCGGAGCAGGTTAGTGATGCACCTCGCGAACTTATTGACGAGGATGAGGAAATCTATAAAACCAGCTTTACCATGGGACGTTCGGGCTCAGTTTTGCCTGTCATATTTAATGGTAAAGGTGGCAATTTAAGAATTGAAATTAAGTAAAAACCTGAAAATAAATATAATCATGAAAAGTTTAAACCGAAAAATAAGAAATGTAATGGCGCTGACCGTGCTGATGGCAATCGTTATCAGTACCGGTTGCGAACCCTGGGACAGGATAGAAGGCAATGGAGACGTTGTTACCGAAAAAAGGACGGTTGTTCCGTTTAACCGGGTGGAATCCAATGGTAGCTTCAATGTACTGGTCGTGCAGGATTCATTATTTGACATCACCGTGCAGGCAGAGTCAAACCTGGTGCCATATATCCGCACACGGGTGCATAACAACACACTTGAAATTGACAGCAGAGAGATTCTTTTCAATTCAGAACCTATCTGGATCTATGTTCATCTTCCGAATCTGTATAAAATTGAGCTGAATGGTTCAGGTATGATGGACGCATCCAATTTTATCTGTACCGACCTTGAAGTAGAGCTGAATGGTTCCGGCGATATCTACTGTTCTGCCGATGTGCAGAATATATACGCAGAGCTTGATGGTTCAGGAAATATAGAGCTTGATCTGGATGCTGACTACCTGGAAGCCCGGATTGATGGGTCAGGTGATTATTACCTGGAAGGATCCGTTTTTGAATCTGATATGGACATCAACGGATCGGGAGATATTCACGCCTACAATATGGTGATAAACCGCTGTTTTATAAATATTGCCGGCTCAGGTGATGCTGAGCTGTACGTAACTGATCTATTGGATGTTAAAATAACTGGCAGCGGATCAGTTTATTACCTGGGAACCCCCACGGTAAATACCACGATTACAGGTTCGGGAAAAGTAGTGCACGCGAATTAAAAAAACAAAACGGATGCGACTAAGAGGAGTTATAACGGCAGTTCTTTTGCTACTAATGATAAGTGTTGGAGCACAGGAGTATCAGAAGCAGGTGGGAGTGCGCATGGGGCAGCTCAATGGCATATCACTTCGAATGATTAAGGCTCACAGAACAGCACTTGAAGCTACATTCGGACATTATAATAATGGTTTCCTGATCAGGTGCAACGGATACAGGTATATTAGTCAGGATGACTTCAATGACAAATGGCAGATGTATCTTGGAGGAGGCCTGCAGCTGGGAGCTGTGTTTCGTGATCATCGTGACGACTGGTACAGTACCTCAAACAAATCAGACTTTAGTGGGCCGGTTACCGGCCTGGTAGGAGCTTTTGGCTTCGAATTCAGGCCTGTTAATTCTGATTTTATTATTGGACTTACCTATGAGCCGTTTCTTGAATACGGGTTGATACGGCACTTCAGAGTCGATCTGTTCAACTTTGGTCTGCATGTCAGACTCGATTATTAACACTAAACCTTTAATATATATAGTTATGAAGAATCAATTTTTTATTATAATTGCGTTGGTGCTGTTCGGATTCGGCAGCCTGCAGGCGCAGACAGATTCTCTGGAAACTGCCGAAGCGCAGCCAGAGCAAAGCAGAAATGAGATACAAACCCTTTTTTCAGACCGTGATGGCAAAACCAGCCATGGTTTTGTTGGTGTTATGACATTCGGATATTCCGAAATTGATGGCAATGATGCAATGATCAGCGGAGGACGTGCTGGCTGGATCATTAATCACGGTTTCGTGGTGGGTATGCACGGATACGGATTTGTGAATAATATCAACAAGGAAGGTACGCCGGGTATAGGAGATTACAGCCTGGCCGGTGGATACGGCGGCTTGTTTATTGAGCCTATCATCGCACCGATGTTTCCTGTGCATGTGAATTTTCCGCTGCAGATTGGTGTGGGCGGTATCTCTGTTACCGAAGGCTATGCCTGGGATGAACCAGATAATGACGGATATTATGATACCGGATTGCTCCTGGTGGCTGAACCGGGCGTGGAGCTGGAATTTAATATGGTCCGCTTTATCAGATTGTCAGTTGGTGCTACCTATCGTTTTACAAATGATGTTAGCCTGAATTATAAGTACTATGACGGCAGCGATTATCAAACCCTGCGTGTTCCTGCTGATGCGCTTAACGGCTTTACATATAATATAAGTGTAAAATTTGGCTGGTTTTAATAGCTGGCATTATATGATAATACAGAAGCTGCAGAACTCCTTAAAGCACCGGGCAAATTCCGGTGCTTTTTCATTTTCACTATTTGGATAATATTATTTTAGAGAATAAGATATCTCGCCACCATTCCGCCAGCAAGCCATATAAAGGATATAATTGCCAGTACGCTCAGTACTTTCTCAACCCATCCCTTATCAGCCATTTCCATATGTGCTGATGCCTTGAACCTGTAAGCCATTACAATCAGAAATGCTGAAACTGCCAGGAAAACCATGTTCAGGTAAAAAGTATAATCTAG
>JBEPXQ010000052.1:0-8721 GCA_041641835.1 Bacteroidales bacterium | reverse complement strand
CCATGGCGCTACCTACGGAGATATTCACCATCAGCATGGGCGGGCAGGAAGAACAACTTAGCCATGTAAATGATGATTTGCTGGAAGAAATAACACTGGCCCACAGTGAAGAGCGCTGGGTGGAAACCACCGATGGTAAAAAGATGCTGGTATGGGTGATTTATCCTCCTAATTTTGATAAAAACAAAAAGTATCCCGCACTTCTCTACTGCCAGGGTGGCCCGCAAAGTGCAGTTAGCCAGTTTTTCTCTTACCGCTGGAATTTCCAGATGATGGCTGCTCATGATTATATAGTTGTAGCACCCAACCGCCGTGGCCTTCCCTCTTTTGGCCAGGCATGGAACGACCAGATAAGCGGTGATTACGGGGGACAAAATATCAGGGATTATATGTCGGCCATCAATGCATTGGCTGAGGAGCCATTTGTGGATGAAAACAAGCTGGGAGCTGTTGGTGCCAGCTATGGCGGATTCTCTGTTTTCTACCTGGCAGGTAAACACAGCGACCGCTTCGCCTGCTTTATTTCACATTGTGGCATGTTTAACCTGGAAAGCCAGTATGGCGCTACTGAGGAATATTGGTTTGTAAACCAGGACCTGGAAGGACCTTACTGGCAGGAGCCAAAACCAAAAAGCTATACAGAATTTTCACCGCATCTTTACGTGGATAACTGGGATACTCCCATCATGATAATAACAGGAGCCAATGATTTCAGAATTCCCTACACTGAAAGCCTGCAGGCATTTAATGCTGCACAGCTGAGAGATGTGCCCAGTAAACTACTGTTTTTCCCGGATGAATCGCATTTTGTTGTAAAGCCACAAAACTCTGTACTTTGGCACCGGGAGTTCTATGCCTGGTTGGATAAATATTTAAAGTAATTCAGCCTACTTTAAAAATACATATTAAAAGGAGATGCCGGGATTTCAGCATCTCCTTTTTTGCTAAATTAACTTAATGTAGTTGTTTTCTCCTTCATTAACAAAATGCCCTTATCCCAGTACTGGTGCGATTTATCTGAATTCTTAACATTGGATTTTTAATATCTTTATAATATTTCTTTTTTAAAGTGTTTTGTATAAAAAAAATATTTTATACTTTCGTTACTAATTAATTCATAAACCTGGGAAAGCCGAAACCCATTTTAGAGTAGGCAAATAATCAAAAACCAATCAAAATGAAAAAGGCATTTTTAGCTTTAAGCGTAGTAGCTCTTTTTGCTCTCAGTAGCTGTAGCAAAGAGATTGAATGTGAATGCACTACTTATGACAATGGTACAGAAGTCGCGACCACCAGTCACACTATTGAAGATGATGACTGTAGTTCACTTGAATCAGAAAACGGCACTTTAAAGGTTGAATGTAAAGAGAAATAAAACTTCTCTTTTAACATGAGACAGGGCATATATCAAAGACATTTTGATAATATGCCCTTTTTCAATGGCAAAATCATGTTCAGACTTGCGGCAATCATAAAACTCTTCTCAGCAGTAGTATTCATTATATCAGCAATCATGAAGCTGGTTTCAATGGACGCTTTTGAATTGTATCTATATAGTTTCGGCATTTTTAGCCTGGATTTCACCATGATAGCCGCCAGATTACTGATCGCGGCTGAGCTTTTTCTTGGCAGCTTACTTCTTCTGGGCATCTATTCAAAGTTCGCGGTGAATACTTCCATAATAATGCTTTTTGGATTCACCGGCTTTATCACATACCTGCTGATAGTAAATAATCACGAACACTGCCACTGTTTTGGCGATTTGGTAGTGTTGTCGCATCCCCTTTCAATAATTAAAAATCTCCTGTTGGTCGGGATGCTTGTTATAGCCCGCAAGACGTCAGACTGGATCATTCGCTTTAGAACAGTCATTCTGGCAACCCTGTTAATCACCTCCATTGCCCTGGTTTTTATAATCTCGCCACCTGATTGCCTGAGAAGAGATTACTATAAAAGTAAAACTACGTATAACGAGCAAAAACTGAATGAATTTATCCAGGATCAGAACCTGCAGGATAAAAAAAAGGTGGCATTCTTCTTCGGAGCTTCATGCCACTACTGCAAGCTTACCGCGCAAAAGCTGGCTGTATTTCTTGACAAAGCACATAATGAAAATAACTTCATGATTGTGTTTATGGGTGATAATGAAACTGCCAATCAGAAATTTCTTCAGGAATACAAGCTGGAAAAAGTAAATTACACCTATCTGAACCCCATGGATTTTCTGAAAATAACCAACGGATCATTACCGCTTGTTTTTATCCTGGATAAGGGCGAGGTGGTTGAAACATATGGATACCGTAGCCTGAGGGAGAAGAGCGTTCTGGATTTTGTAGCTCAATAGCTTTCTTAGCAGCTCATAAAAATCTATATCTCTTGTTAATGGTATTGCATTCGCTGGATAATCATTTTATATTTACGGCAATTAATATAAAAACAAACCTATGGCTTTGATTGAATCCGGAAGTATCCGCGACTTTGATGCCACTCTTGAGGACTCCGCGCTTAGTCCCTTGTACTTTAACAAGGTGAGAGACCTGGAACAAATGAAGCGCACCTACAAAAAGAAAAAGATCAGGCCGAAGGTTTCGGAGCAAAACCGGGGTTTAACCTTGCGAACCTTATCCATTAAGAAGAATTTTGATGGTTTCCTTGGAGGACTTTTTGACAAAAACAATGAAATTTATTTCTTTTCCTACGCCTGGGACCTGAGTGGCTCAGAGCCTTTTGCAAATAACAATCCTGATAATTATTTCACGATGAAAGAAGGTGAAGAACGGGAATTTATGGGCGCGGGCAAATTGCTGTACCCTATGCAAAAGGTCCATGGAGGAGTAAATCTTGAGATCAAAATTTTTGAATCGGATAAAAAAACCCGGGATATTGGCCAAATCATGCAGACCATTGGCGAAACCATACAAACTTCGGAATTAAGCAGCTTGCTGAATCTCATATCCATTGCCGGTGGAATTGAAATGGCCTTGCTAAGCAGCATCAGAAGTGCTTCAGCAGAATTATCCAGTATTATCGGCTCCATATTAAAAGGTAATTCTGATGATTACGTGGATTACTACTCAGGATATTTTCCAGCAGGAGAAACCTGGAAAACCGTGTATGACACTCCCTTTACTTCCATTGAACTTACTGAACTTAAATGAAATAAAAAAACAGGCTGTGCGCCTGTAAAAAATAAAGAAAGGTTGCCTCAGGGTAGTTGGAGGTCGTGCCTCCGAAGATTAGTTGCGTGTAAAAGTTACTGTTATCCCTAAAAAGCTACCGGAACGAGGCAACCTTATTTCTTAACATTCAAATTCTTATATTGTTGTTCAAATACTTTATAAATAACGAATATTTCTTCATGAAATTATTCTGAACTGCATACGTAGAATAAAGGTAATACAATTTTCTATGTAAGTAAAGGGTTTTCAGGTGTTTTTTGTAAAAATATATTCACGAGCTGAAATTTACATCCGAAAACTGCAAATACCAACATTCTTGTAAATTTGCAACTGCATTAAAAAAACAGCTGATCATGAAAATAGTTGCAGTAGAGCCACTGGGTATTTCCAAATCATCTTATGATCTTATCAAGCAGGAATTTCTTGATGCCGGGCATGAATTCATTATGTACCACGACCGGGTGGAAGATACGCAGGTATTAGCAGAAAGGGCAAAGGATGCTGATGTAATGATCATTTCCAACATACCCGTAAGCGCGGAATTATTAAAGTCCTTACCTAAGTTAAAGTTGCTCAACATAGCCTTTACAGGAGTGGATCATGTGGATATTAAAGCTTGTGAGGAATTACAGATAACAGTATGTAATGCCGCGGGTTACAGCACCGTGGGAGTTTCAGAGCTGGCTGTTGGTCTCATGTTGGATGTCTTCAGGAAAATCACTGAAAATGATGCTAAGACCCGTGGTCAAAAAACACGTGAAGGCTTTCTTGGCAGGGAAATCTCAGGGAAAACTGCAGGCATTATCGGCACAGGAGCCATTGGCCTTAGAACTGCTGCCATACTGCAGGCAATGGGGGCTGAAGTAATCGCTTATAGCCGCACAAAGAAAGAGGAAGCTGAGGATGCCGGCATCAGTTATGTAGGACTTGAAGAACTGCTGAAAAAGTCTGACATAGTGAGCCTGCACCTTCCTTATAAGCAGGATACGCGCTATCTGATAAGTGAAGACCAGCTGAATTTAATGAAATCATCAGCCATCCTTATTAATACAGCTCGCGGCCCGATTGTTGACTATCACGCACTGGCATCTGTGCTGAAAGAAGGGAAGATAGCAGGCGCTGCAGTGGATGTTTACGAACATGAGCCGCCCATCCCTGCCGATCAGCCGCTGATGGATGCTCCAAATACTGTGATGTTGCCACATATTGCCTACGCCACTGAAGAGTCCATGGAAAACAGGGCAGTAATTGTAAAGGAAAATGTTCTGAAGTGGCTGGAAGGAAATCCTCAAAATCTGATTTACATGGCAGGTGCCTGAGCATTCGCCCAGTGTTTATAATATCGTGTGTTCATAATCGTTTGTGCTATTTAATCGCCGGAAAAACTGAGAAATCATTAAAGAATCAAGCTGAAGCTGAAGAAAAAGATGGGAAGAATCCACAGAATATGCATGTTAATCATTACTGGCTTGCTGTTGCTCTGCTCAACAATTGCCCGTGCCGGGGAAGAAAAGGTACTGCTTTCTGATTCCATGCACCTGACTGTGGAACATCGCAAGTACAAACGGCTTGAAAACATAAACGATCAGCGGATCACTGACCAGTTTATAGAAGCGTTTTCTAAAAGCATTCCCCGAATCCTTGCCTACACCAAATTCAGCATTCACTGGCAGCAAAATCTTCGTCTATCAGGTAACAAGCTGGAAGCTGAAACAGGAGGTTTACACATCAGAGGATATCACCATTACCGGGGATTTCCTGTTGATCAGCAAATGATTCCAGCTAAAATGGGATTTACTATAATCCTTGAAGCAGCTGGCAGGCAGGTTGTGATAAGCGACACCACTGAGCTTCCACAAAAAAAGCAAATTATACTACTGCCCGATTCACTTTCAAAATACACGCTGAATATTAATGACTTTAAATACACATTAATTTATACCAAAGAACAGTCCGCGGCATTTCAACGAAAAACAGCAGCTATTGACCAGTATTACCTGGATTTTCCATTGCTTAAAGAAGCACTTGAAAAAGTAGGCACCATAACCATTGGTAATCTAAATATGTTGCCGATCTACAGTGTCAATCTGCGCGAGGCAGAGGTGATACTGGATCAGTTGCAGCAAAGCGATTACCTGAAGGTATTGGATCTTGAAGAAAATGATCCGCTGAAATTCCTGCCCCGCTTTAAAAATCTGAAAAGCGGAATAGCGTTTAAGCGCGAGAAGATCGACAGGCAGATGCAGAATCTTGAGCGGCTGTATTACCTGGAAGGAGTGAATTATTTAAAGACAGATACGGCAATTTCCCGTGGCTATTTCGAGAAGTCCCTACAGGCTAATCCCTATTTCTCGCCGGGCTGGCTGGAGCTGGCGAAGCTTGACCTTAGCCAGGGAAAGCTGGATGCTTCCGCTGGCAGGACAGAACATTTGCTAACAGAACTGAAGCCTGATACCCAAACATACCGCCAGGCAATGCTTTTCAGCGATACACTGATAGCAGCCTTCATAAATAAAGCGCGGGAATTGATGGCTGAGGAGGAATTTAATAAGGCCATAGAAATAATGGAACGCGCAGCTGCCTTTTGCCGCAATACTCCGCGCTACAAATGCGGCCCCGAGGTACAAAAATATTTGTCGCAAGCAAGATACGGTATCTATAATGCTTATGTGGCGGTGGCCCGGCAGGCGTTGAATGCCAAACGCCCCGACCTTGCTCTGCAGTACATTAAAATGGTTGACAAATTCCAGAAAGAGCACAGCAGCTCCATCATTTCCGACCGTGGCATCAGGCAGTTATATGATGAAGTGGCCGGGCTTTTTGTAAAACAAGCCGAATACCTTATTGAAAACAAAGATTTTGAACAGGCACTCTCTCATTATAAAAATGCTGCTGAACTTTGCCGGACTGATGACTGCAGCAAAATGATCAAAAAGCACATGATGAATGCCCATCAAGGTGTATATGATCAGAAAATAAAAAAGGCGGGTGCTGAATTCAGGGATGAGAATTTCCGTAATGCAGATGAATTATTTGCAGATGCTGAAGACTACCGGAGCCAGCACCAGCTACATGTGAACCGTACAGAAGAGGCAGCTGAGCTTCAGGAAAAAATTGACAGGGAACTTTACCTTCTTCATTTGCAAAAGGGTTCTGCTTTACTTAATTACGAACGTTTTGAAACAGCACTGCAGGAGTTGAAAAGCGCCCGAAAATTACTTCAACAGTATCAGTTTGGCGCTAATGACACCCTTGACTCCCTGATCCGAAAGGCCGCTAAACCGCTGGTTCTGGCTGACATCAAACGTGGCGACATGAAGGTATGGGGTTCCAGGTTCAGCGATGCCAATGATATTTTGCAGGAAATAAAAGAAGATACCACAAAATACGGACTCGGTGATTCAGAAGTAATCCGCCGGAAGATAAAAGAATTGACAGACAAGCTTGAGATAAAAGTTTGTGAGGCAGCCCGCGACACATTCCGTCACCACACCGGAAAAGGCAGCCTGGGAATTACAAGTGCCGATTACCTTTCGGCCAGAAAACACTACAGGCAGGCTCTTGAGCTTGCCCGCAATTACACCTTTTGCGGATTTGATACTGTGGAACCGGCAGACAGGCTAACGGAGTACCGGCACATATTCCGCTATGCAGAAATGCGCAGATCAGTGGACAGCCTTTATAAAAAGGGCGAGATAGCGTCCCTTATCGGGAGGCTGGAAAATACTCAGGATTTTTTTGAGCAGCATAAGCTCAAGGATGAAGGGCTGGCAGCTTTGAGCCCCCTGGCATTTGCCAAACGAAAAGGTGACAGTGAACTCACACTGAGGTTTATTCGTTACTATCTTGAACAGCAAAATGGCAGGGAAGCCCTGAAGCTTTTAAAATCGCTGCGCGACAGCCATATTGAGTTTTCCAAACTGAAAAAGCTTCAGAAAAAAACCGGGCGCATACTGGCAAAAAAAGATGCAGCTAAAGATGGTCGCATTAATTACAAGAAGCAGGCTGAAAAATATTCAGATAAGGATTACTGGCTCAGACACCTGGAACAATCCTATAAGTCTGCTTACCGGAAAGCGGAAGGAATATTTCCATGGTTTTTCTGAGGTTTTGTTATTTTTGACAAACATTGAAGCTGTAAACCGGGCCATGATTTTGTCCAAGGCAGAACACACCCGGGATTTAAATGTTAGTAAAAAACAAGTGACGCATATAAAACGAGGATCATTAAAATCAAAACTATATACATATGAAACGTTTATTATTGATCAGTAATTCAACCATGGCTGGTGATTCATACCTGAACTGGCCAAAAAATCACATCAAGGATTTTCTTAAGGAAGATGTAAAAAGAGTGCTCTTTATTCCTTATGCTGGCGTAGGCTTGTCAGATGAAGGTCTTCAGGCTTCCTATGATGCTTATGAGGAGAAAGTAAAAAATGTTTTTTCCGGGCTGGGTTATGAGGTTTATTCCATCCATAAAGAAGATGATCCGGTGAAGGCTGTAACGGAAGCTGAAAGCATTGCAGTAGGCGGAGGAAACACTTTCCACCTGGTGGGCATGCTTCACAAAAACAAGCTCATTGAGCCCATCCGCGAAAAAGTAGAAAATGGTATGCCTTACATGGGCTGGAGTGCCGGATCGAATGTAGCCTGCCCTACCCTGATGACCACCAACGATATGCCCATTTATGAGCCGGAAAGCTTCAAGACTATGGATCTTATCCCGTTCCAGATCAATCCGCATTACCTGGATGCAAACCCTGACGGACATGCCGGTGAAACCCGCGAACAGCGCATTGATGAATTCCTGAAGGTGAATACCAAAACTACCGTGGTTGGATTGCGCGAAGGCTGCCTGCTGCAACTCGAGGGTGAGCGCCTGATGCTGAAAGGGAAGCACAGCCTAAGAATATTTAAACATGGCGAAGAGCCAAAGGAACTCAATACTAACGACATTCTCGACTTCCTGATTAAATAGATCCGGGAGTAAAACTCTTTATAAAATGTGTTGTTTTCATTAAAAAGCAACACATTTTTTTATGCAGAAATTCTGGGATAGCAGGTACGCTTCAGAGGATTATAAATACGGGAAAACAGCCAACACTTTTTTTCGTGAAAACCTCGACAGCCTGAAGCCAGGCAGCATTTTGCTGCCCGGCGAAGGGGAAGGACGTAATGCTGTGCATGCGGCAAAAAAAGGCTGGTATGTTACTGCTGTTGATTACAGTGGCGAAGGAAAAAAGAAAGCAATAAGAATGGCCAATGAGGAAAAGGTTTCTATCAGCTATATCCATGCTGACATTTTGAGTTGGGAGGCTCCTGAAGAAGAATTTGATGCTGTAGCCTTGATTTTTGTGCACCTCTTACGAGAAAAGACTGCAGCTTTTTACAGAAAAATGATTAAAAGCCTCAAGCCGGGAGGCAGCTTCTTTGGGCAGTTATACAGCAAGGAGCAGCTGGCCTTTGGAACCGGAGGACCGCGCAATCCTGAGCTACTCTACAGTACAGAAGACATCACCGGCTACCTGGACGGAACTAC
>JBEPXQ010000051.1:0-8813 GCA_041641835.1 Bacteroidales bacterium | reverse complement strand
ATCCCCAACTCTCTAAACAACATCGAAATCTATCCCCAGCCACGGGTGAAGATGCTTGAAGTTTTTGTAAAATAATCAACTTCGTTCAGTGCATTTAACTTCCAGGTCTTCTTTCAGAAAATCGCACAGCATTTCAGGCACAGGAATGTCCACTTTACCGGGATTTCCCTTAATGTCGAGCATCATGTATCCTTTTTCGGAAGTCAGTGCGGAGTCAAACTGATAACGCTCCGCAAATCGCTCTATTCCACCTGCAATCATTTTCCCGGGCTTATTGTTCCCTCCTGAAAGAATCAATATCCGGTACTCCACGCTGGCCGGTGATCCGTTTTCAGGCATGCGGCTTTTCTCGAATGAAATTAAATAAACCGGAAACACTGTCTTTTCACAATATGGCAATTCTTCATCGGCCCCGGCTATAAAGTCCATTTCAAGGTTGATCTGTCGGGCAAGTTCAAATAGTTGTTCAAGAGTAGCCGTTCTAAACAAAAATATATCAGGCCTTTTCATGACATTATGATATTACTTCTAAATAACAATGCCCCTTATCATTTGTTTGTAATGAGTGCAGAGAAAATCATAAAAAATTACGCAGCCTTTAACAGGCGTAACTTGCTGATAATTGCATTTTTTTATCTTTGCAAAAATTTATTTCTGATGGAACGAGTATTGACAGAACAGGAACAGGTTAGGCGCAATGCGCTCAAACAGTTAGAAGAACTGGGGATTGACCCGTATCCTGCTGATGAATTTAAAGCCAGCACTACCAGTGCAGATATTAAAAGCAATTATTCTGAAGATGATCAGGATAAATTCCAGGATATTACTTTGGCCGGACGAATAATGAGCCGCCGGGTTATGGGGAAGGCTTCTTTTGCTGAAATTCAGGATAAGGCCGGACGTGTTCAGTTGTATTTTAAACGTGATGAAATCTGCCCCGAAGATGACAAAACCATGTATAACGTGGTTTTCAAGAAATTGCTTGATATTGGTGACATCATTGGCGTAAGAGGTGATGTATTTATCACCAAAATGGGCGAAATTACCGTGCTGGTGAAAGAATTTAAAGTACTGGCAAAATCTCTGCGTCCACTTCCCGTGGTAAAGGAGAAGGAAGGAAAGACATATGATGCTTTTACTGATCCTGATCAGCGATACCGGCAGCGATACCTCGACCTGATCGTGAATCCTAATGTTAGAGAAACTTTTGTGAAGCGCTCAAAGATGGTTAATTCCATGCGCAGCTTTCTCAACAACAAAGGTTATCTGGAAGTTGAAACTCCTATCCTTCAGCCAATATACGGCGGGGCAGCAGCACGCCCATTTAAAACCCATCACAACACGCTCAACATGCCGTTGTATCTCAGAATAGCTAATGAGCTGTATTTGAAGAAGCTGATTGTAGGTGGTTATGATGGTGTATTTGAATTTGCCAAGGATTTCAGAAATGAAGGTATGAGCCGCTTCCACAATCCTGAATTCACCCAGGTGGAACTTTATGTGGCCTACAAGGATTACGAGTGGATGATGAACCTGGTGGAAGAAATGATAGAGATAGTAGCCCTGGAATTGCACGGTGATACCAAAGTGCAGGTGGGTGAAAATATGATCGACTTCAAGCGGCCCTGGAAGCGTTACACCATGTATGAAGCCATTGAAGCCTACACCGGAATCGATATTTCCGAAATGAAAGAAGACGAGCTGAAGCAAACAGCCAAAAAGCTCAACGTGGAGATTGATGAAACCATGGCAAAGGGAAAACTAATTGATGAGATATTTGGCGAAACTGTGGAAGCGAACCTCATTCAGCCCACTTTTATAACTGATTATCCCATTGAAATGTCACCACTTGCCAAAAAGCACCGCGAGCACGAAGGACTGGTGGAACGCTTTGAGGCTATCTGCAATGGTAAAGAAATCTGTAATGCTTTTTCAGAACTGAATGATCCCATTGACCAGCGCGAACGCTTTGAAAAGCAGCTGGAGCTTGGTAAACGTGGTGATGAAGAAGCCATGGTGCTGGATGAAGATTTCCTGCGCTCACTGGAATTCGGGATGCCTCCTACAGCTGGCCTGGGCATTGGCATCGACCGCCTTGCCATGGTCATGACCAACTCAAATTCCATACAGGATGTGCTGTTCTTCCCTCAGATGAAGCCGGAAGAAAAACCGCAAACCGACACTGACTCAGCTTTTATAGAAGTTGGAGTGCCGCAGGAATGGATCCCGGTGTTGCGCAAAAATGATATTCAAACCATTGCACAGCTAAGAGAGCAAAACCCCAATAAACTCCATAATGACATCTGCGGATTGAAGAAAAAAATGAAACTTGAGCTCAAAAACCCGTCGCCAGCGGATGTAAAAAATTGGACTGAATAATTGGCAGGATTATTGTAAAAAATCAAAATCTATAATAAACCAACAAATAGAATTATGCACAAGAAAAGAATTTTGAAATTATTTGCCCTGATCATTATTGTGCTTTCTTCAGGCTTATCGCTTAAAGCACAAAACCCCCAGGAAACTGCAGAGATGTATAACTGGGCCATAAAAAACTATAAGCAGGATCTGAATGCTGCCATTGACACTCTTGAAAGATTTGAAGAAGCTTCCACTATGCTTCTTGAATCAGGAGAACTGGAAGGGCAGGTAAAGGAACAAATGGAAATGCTGAGGGAAAAATCTCATAAATATCTTCCAAGTCTCTATTACAAATCAGCTGTTACCCTTTACAAGCAGATGCGTACCGATATGGCCATCGACCGCTTTGAACGGACAATAGAAATAGCTAAGCAGTATAATAATGAAGCCGTAGTTAAAAAGGCACAGAATCTGTTGCCCAAGCTTTATTTCAAATCAGCTTCCGAGGCTATGAATATGATGAATTATCAAAAAGCCATCGAGAACTATAATAAGGCTATCAATTATGATCCTGACTGGGCCAATGCGTACCTGAAAAAAGCACTGGCATATCAGAAGGAAGATAATGAGGCACAAATGATTGCCACACTCGGACAGGCAATGAAAGTAGCTGAAAAGGTGGATGATGATAAAACACTGCAACAGGCACAAACACTGGCTCAGACTTATTACTGGCAAAAAGGTGCCAATAATATTTCAAACTCTCAGAATGAAGAAGCTTTGAATGCTTTTCAGAAAGCGCTTGAAATCGACAGCACTAATCCCAGGGCATATTATTACATTACCCTGGCGAAAAACAAGCTTTTCAAATACACAGAAGCTATACAGGATGCTGAAAAAGCACTGAAACTTTTGGGTGAGAACGGTGATAAGGAAGAAAAAGCCATGCTTTGGCTGCAGATGGGTATTGCATACGGAAGCCTTGGTAAAACGGAACAGGGATGTGAATATCTGAAAAAAGCAGAATACGGAAAAACAGCTTCAAAGGCCAAAAAGGAGCAGGATTCATTCGGATGTTCTTATTAAATCCGGTAATAATCAAAAAAAAGCGGTTCTAAATTGAACCGCTTTTTTTATTGAGTCATTTCTTATTCGCTGGTCTTCTCTTCATTTTTCTTACCATCATACTCGTCATCTTCATTCTGAGCACTGCTGGTCCATTCATAATTATATAACCCTTTCTTCAGCCGTTCCATTTTTTCTTCATCACTAAGCTTGTTGTATTTCTCTTTTTCCTTGCGCAGTCTTTCTTCTTCTGCTTGCTTCTCAGCTCTCACTTTGGCCTGATACTCCTCTACTTTTTTCTCTTTCAGAAAAGGTTTGGCTACAGCCGGGAATAATTCCAGCAACAGTTTATCTTTTTCAGTTTCGGCCAGTCTGCGGCCACCGGCATCCTTCAGCATCGGGTTATCCTGTTCCTTATATGAAGAATCATCATAAGGCTTTTCTTCCCTAATACCCGCAATCTGTTCTCTAAAATCCGGATCTACCGGGATCGGCGTTTTACCATAGGTTCCCTTCACCAGTTCAACAAACTGATTAGATACATTAGTATAATGTGCATTACCGGCATTTTCGTCTATGGCGCAATTCACTGCCTGCACACCTACTATCTGGCTGGTGGGAGTTACCAATGGTGGGCAACCAGCTCTTACACGTACCAGTGGCACCAATTCAAGAACACGCTCAAGCTTGTCTTCGAGTTTAAGTTGTTTAAGCTGTGCAAGCATATTCGTGTACATTCCACCGGGAATCTCAGCATTTTTTACATTCTCATTGGCTGCAGGGAAATTAAAATATTCCTCGATCAGTTGCGATGTTTCCACCAGCTTATCTTCATTTTCTTTATCAGCATATTCAAGCGCCTTATCAAAGAGCCCTTCTATTTCTGCAGGAAGTTCATCCGTTTCGGGATTGAAGCTTTTGGGGAACATTTTATAATTATCATATTCCTCCAGTTCTTCCCTTATCTTTTTAAGTTTTTCATCTATCCGCTTCACCGCTTTCATGTCCACATCTATTTCAATGTTCAGCTTATCAGCAAACACCTTAATGATCTCGAAAGGCGGGGCAGCAGGACCGCCGGCAAAGCTCATTATAGCTGTATCCACTATGTCGGCCCCACTCTTCATAGCCATCAGCGCAGCCGGGATACCGTATCCCGGTGTGCAGTGGGTATGAAAATCAACCGGGATGCCCAGCTCATTTTTAAACCTTTTGAATAATTCGGCGGTTTTCATGGGTGGGATAAGACCCGCCATATCTTTCAGAGTGATCATATCTGCACCCAGCTCTTCCAGTTGTTTGGCCTTATCAATAAAATAATCGAGGGTGAAGATATTGGAAGGAAGAGTCCTGCCGTGGAGTAGCGCTTTGAGTTTTTCTTTGGTGGTGTATCTGGGGTCGATGGTATAACATACCGCGCAATCAGCCAGCCCGCCGTTTTCTTTCACGTATTTGATGGTGCTTTTCATGTTGTTCACATCATTAAGCGCATCAAATATTCTCATTATCCCTATGCCCGACTGAACAGCATTGCGGTTAAATCCTTCAATTACATTTTCAGGATAGGGATTATATCCAAATAAATTGCGTCCCCTTGAAAGTGCTGTCAGCAACGAAACATCACCAACACCCTTTTTAATGCTTTCCAGCCTGCGCCAGGGATCCTCTTTAAGATAACGCATCACTGAATCGGGAACCGCTCCGCCCCAGACTTCCATAGCGTAGAACCCCGCAGCACGATAATCCTCCAGCACCTGATCAACCTGTTGCTGCTTCATCCTTGTAGCAAATAAGGATTGTTGCCCGTCGCGTAATGTTACATCTCTGATCTTTAGTTTTTTGGTCATGGCATCCCCGTTTTTTATAGAAAATAATTAAGTGCAAAAATTATAAAAATATTTTAGATATTCCCAAAATCCCACAATTAATTTGAGATTATAAGCTTCAACGCTCTGTTTTTATGCCCTCTGAAATCACCGCTGAACAGTAAACCTAAACAAAGAATATTCTATCAGCACTAAAATAGTCTTCAAATTTATATCTTTGGGTCAAAATTAAAACAAATAAAGATTAATTTTTTTCAGTTACCTTCGTAACATCAAACATTAATAAAACCATCAAAATTCATATTATCATGTTAAAAAAAATCTCCATTTTAGCGATGGCCGTACTGCTCAGCAGTTTTTTTGCCTGCGACATGCCACAAAAGGACAAGGATGAACAGAATAAAGCCGAAGCTACAGAAACAGAAAACCCCGGGCTTGTGCCTGAAGAGGGCGAATTCCATGTGAAAGAAGACGTGGACATCGAACAGCGCCTCAACAACTACGCCGAATTCAAATTAACTGCTGATATCAGCCACCTTACAGAAAATGAAAAGAAAGTGCTGTCTCTCATGTTTGATGCAGCTGAAATTATGGAAGGATTGTTCTGGCAGCAGGCGCTGGGTGATAAGGAAAGCTTTCTCTCCCGCCTTGAGAATGAGCATGCCAGGGAGTATGCAAAAATCAATTACGGCCCCTGGGACCGCCTGAATAACAACAAGCCATTTATTGCAGAATTTGGCCCTAAGCCCGCAGGTGCGAATTTTTATCCTGCTGATATGACAATGGAAGAATTTGAAGCCCTGGAGGATGAAAATAAATCCAGCCTTTATACACTCATCCGCCGCGGAGACAATGATTCACTGCAGGTTATCTGGTATCATGATGCCTACAGATCAAAGCTGGAAAAAGCTTCTGAAATCCTGAAAGAAGCTGCTGAGGTAGCTGAAGATGAAGGACTCAAAAAATACCTCAAGCTGCGTGCTGAAGCCCTGCTTACCTCCGATTACCTGGAAAGCGATATGGCCTGGATGGATATGAAAGAATCAAGCCTTGATCTGGTGATAGGCCCAATTGAAAATTATGAAGACGGTCTTCTTGGGTATAAAGCTGCTTTTGAAGCCTTTGTATTGATAAAAGATAAGGAATGGAGCGACCGCCTCTCCAAATTTGCAGAGTACCTGCCCGAGCTTCAGAAAAAGCTTCCTGTTGATGAAAAATACAAGCAGGATGTAATTGGTTCTGATGCCGACCTTAATGCTTATGAAGTTGTTTTCTACCAGGGCGACTGCAATGCAGGAAGCAAAACCATCGCCATTAACCTGCCCAATGACGAACGCGTTCAACAGCAAAAAGGATCGCGTAAGCTGCAACTTAAAAACGCCATGAAAGCTAAATTCGACAAGATCCTTATTCCGATTACCAAAGAGCTTATTGTGGAAGAACAGCAGCAATACATCACTTTTGAAGCATTTTTCCAGAATACAATGTTTCATGAAGTAGGTCACGGAATGGGTATCAAGCAAACTGTAAGCAACAAAGGAACAGTTCGCAAGGCCCTGAAGGAGCAATATTCAGCCATAGAAGAAGGAAAAGCTGACATCATGGGGCTTTACCTGGTTCAGCAGTTCTATGAAATGGGTGAAATTGATGGCAATCTGAAAGACAACTATGTAACTTTTGTTGCTTCCATTTTCCGCTCCATTCGCTTTGGAACTGCCAGTGCTCACGGCAAGGCTAACATGGTAAGGTTCAACTACCTGCTGGAAAATGGCGCACTGGAAAGAACTGAACAAGGTAAATACCGTGTGCATTTTGACAAGCTGGAGAAAGCAATGATTGACCTGATGAATACGATCATCGAAACACAGGGTGAAGGTGATTATGCTTATGCAAAACAAATGATTGAAGAAGGCGGAATGGTGAAAGAGCAACTGCAGAAAGACCTGCAAAAGCTGGAAGACAAAAACATTCCGGTTGATATCGTTTTTGATCAGGGTAAACAAAACCTGGATCTGAACTAAAAAAAATTAAAAGTGTTATTTTTGGCAGGCTTTAGCATCAGTTAAAGCCTGTCTTTTTTTAAATACTTAATAGTTGAAAATGAAACGACTAATTATATTTTCCCTGTTGATTGTGCCACTTCTTGTAGCAGCTCAGCAATTTGACCTGAATGATGAGTCACGAATTTCCCGTATGAAAGAGGATGTTTATCTGCTGGCCTCCGATTCTCTGCTGGGGCGCGAAGCCGGCACCAAGGGTGAGATCATGGCCATGGATTACCTGGCGGACAAATTCAGGGAAATACAGTTGAAATCTATCCTGGATGATGGCACTTATTTTCAGGAATTTGAATTTATTGCCGGTGCAACATATGAGCATGGCACATCATTGCAGGTAGATGATCAGTTTCTGAAGCTTAATGAGGATTATTATCCGCTGTCGTGGTCGGCCTCTGAAGAAGCAGAAGGAACGCTCACCGACATGGGGTTCGGCCTTAAAACGGATGAGACACTAACCAATGATTATTCCGGCAACAAAACGTTAGAAGGTAATGTCTTACTTATCGAAACCTCTGTACCTGGCGGAGCCCGTAATTATGAAAAATATTCTGAGAAAGCAAAGCTGCAGCAAAAGATCAAAACAGCTGAAGAGCACGGAGCAGCAGGAGTTATTTTTGTGAACAATGACCCTGACCTGCGCGATCCCGAGAACAGGATTTCCCTGCGGGTGATCACCGCTGGTATCCCGGTGGTTTTTGTTAATGGAGCGGCCGGTGAACGTTTGAAAAAGATGATTGGCTCCGATGTAAAGCTATCGGTTAACATCCGCAAGATCAGGAAACAGGCCTATAATGTTGTTGGGATGATTGATAATGGCGCAAAGTACACCGTGGTGCTGGGAGCACATTATGATCATCTGGGAATGGGAGGGCCTTCTTCCAGGTATCTCGGTGCATCACTGGTGCATAACGGTGCTGATGACAATGCTTCAGGGGTAGCCGGCATGCTGGAAATTGCCCGAAAATTAAAAACTGAAGCAACCACAGATCACAACTATCTTGTCATTGCTTTTTCGGCAGAAGAACATGGCCTGGTAGGTTCCTCTTATTTCACGGATAGCAAGGATTACGAGCTGGGCAGCATAACAGCTATGATCAATTTCGACATGATCGGCAGGATGCGCGACAGCATTATGCGAATTATCGGCACGGGCACTACCCCGAAGTGGGAGGATATGATACAACAGGCCAACAAGGAACAAAACCTTAAGCTGAAAACATCCAGAGACGGATCAGGCGGATCGGACCAAACATCATTTTATCTGGATGAAATACCGGTGCTTTTCTGTTTTACAGGCAGCCATGATGACTATCACAAGCCTTCCGATGACCCGGAAAAGCTTAACTACAGCGGGATGCTTATGCTTATCAGTAATGTGGAAAACATTATTGCACAAATCCCTTCAGATAAAAAACTTGAATTTGTTAAAACCGAATCAAAAAAACAAAACCGCCCTTCACGGTTTAAAGTAACCCTGGGGGTTATGCCCGATCACACGTTT
>JBEPXQ010000050.1:0-8816 GCA_041641835.1 Bacteroidales bacterium | reverse complement strand
TGAATCCAATGATTTGCAGCCATCCGAAATCCGAAATCCGAAATCCGGAATATACCCTGAAGTTCCTCTGTGTTCTGCAACTAAAGTTTCAGGATGATACCGGTAACCAGGGGTCAGGAATCGGAATTACTTAGTCACTCTTGCATTACATTTTCATTTATAAAAATGAACAACTATATTTGCTCTCCATAATCGAAACAACATGGATATTCGGAAAGCAATAGAAGCTTCAGTGGATGTGAAGCGTAATATACTCGCTCAGTCTGATCTGCTGGAGCGTGTGGAAGAGGTGGCCGGGAAGATGGCAGCGGTTTTTCAGCGGGGCGGCAAGGTGTTGCTATGTGGCAACGGCGGCAGTGCTGCAGATGCCCAACATATAGCGGCAGAACTATCAGGGCGTTTTTACAAGGACAGAAGGCCCTTATATGCAGAAGCATTGCACGTGAATACCTCGTATATTACGGCCGTGGCCAACGATTACAGCTTCGATGATATCTATTCCCGCATGGTGGAAGCCGCAGGGCGCAGCGGCGACATGCTGATCGGACTATCCACATCAGGAAATTCCGAGAATGTTTTGCGCGCACTTGAGGTGGCCAAAAGCACAGGAATGGAAACCGTTGCTCTTACCGGAAGCGGTGGAGGACGGATGCATGGTATGGTGGATATACTTATCAATATTCCCGCAGATGATACCCCGCGTATACAGGAAGCCCACATTCTTATCGGTCATATCCTGTGCCAGTGGGTGGAAGAAAAATTGTTTCCTGAAAATGAGGATCAGTAATGCAGAAGCCCGAGTTAAAAAACTTAAGGAGGAAGGATGAATCCGCAGCTTTGTTTCTGGATCGTGATGGCGTGATCAATAAAAGGCTGATTGATGATTATGTGAAAAATATCAAAGAGTTTGCGTTTCTGGAAAAAGTACCGCAGGCCATTGCAGTTTTCTCCGGGTTTTTTAAAAGGATATTTGTTGTAACCAACCAACAGGGGATAGGCAAAGGCCTTATGACAGAGCAGACGCTTAATATAATCCATGAGCACATGCTTAAAACCATAAATGAAAGTGGCGGAAATATAGATAAGATTTATTTTTGTGGTGATCTGAAGGAAAACAAGCCATTTAACAGGAAACCAAACGTGGGGATGGGACTCAGGGCTAAAAAGGATTTTGCTGATATCAACCTGAAAAAATCGGTGATGGCAGGAGACACCCTCAATGATATGATATTTGGAAAGCGCCTGGGGATGACTACCGTTTTAATAGGAGAAAATCAGGAGCTGTTAAGGCAATATCCTGAGCAAATTGATCATAATTTTAAAAGTCTCTATGAATTTGCAAAATACCTGAAAGATGAATAAATATATGTCTCAATTACTGCTGGTGCTACTGATAGCAATATCGGGCAGCCTGCTAGCACAAAATGATTACGATGAACAAGGCAGGAAGCATGGTAAATGGGAAGTTACCACTCCCGAAGGGCACCTGGATTATAAAGGGCAATTCAGGCATGGTACACCCGTGGGGGAATTTCGCCATTATTACCAATACAAAAAGCTAAAGACCATAGCCGTATATTCCGATTCCGCTCAGACAGTGAGAGTACAGCGCTTTTACAAAAACGGCAAACTGCAAATGGAAGGTAAATATGTGCAAAAGGAAATGGACAGCACCTGGCGTTTCTATAACAAGAAAGGATTGCTTGTGAGGATAGAACACTATGATAAAGGTGTTCCTGACAGTACCTGGACTACCTATTACAGCTTCAACGGCAGGGTGAGTGAGAAAATTGAATACGAAGACGGTAAAAAGCACGGTGAGTGGATACAGTATTTTGCTGATGATACGCTGAAAATGCGGGCCCACTATGAAAATGATACCATGAATGGTGAATTTCTGGTGAAATATCCCAGTGGTAAAGTTTATAAAAAAGGACAATACGATAACGGATTCCGCACCGGCACCTGGCTCATCCTGGACGAAAAAGGAGATATACTGAAAAAAGTGGAGTATAAAGACGGATTTGAAAATGTGCTTATTAATAATATGCCGGAGGAGGAAGAGGAGCAGGAAGAAAACTCTCTGGAAAACAATAACCCGGCTATAAATCCACGTCCTGAATGAAGAAAATTTCAGATACCAGGGTAATGGTAGCCATGAGCGGCGGGGTGGACAGTTCGGCTGCTGCTATACTGCTGAAAGAACAGGGATATGATCTTGTGGGAGTAACCATGAAAGTGGTTGACTACAGCAATTACCCGGAATACAAAGGCAAAACAGATGATGATGCTGTTCGCGATGCAGCAGAGGTTGCTGCTAAGCTGGGTTTCCCCCACAAAGTGGTGGACCTGAGGAAAGAATTTCGCCAGGCCGTTATCGAGAACTTCAAGTTAGAATACCTGCAGGGTCGCACGCCAAACCCCTGTGCTATTTGTAATCCGCTTATTAAGTGGCAGGCCATACTGGAATATGCTGCAGGCATGGATGTGGATTACCTGGCAACAGGTCACTATGCACGAGTACAACAGGAAAACGGGAGATATTTCCTTAGCCGCGGTGTTGACGAGCGCAAAGACCAGTCATACATGCTGTGGGGGCTTAGCCAGGAGCAGCTCAAGAAAACCATGCTCCCGCTGGGCGGTTTCACCAAAGACAAAATCAGAGAGATAGCTGACCGGTATCATTTCCAAAAGCTTAGTCAGAAAAAAGAAAGCTTTGAGATATGTTTCATTCCTGATGATGATTACCGCAGGTTTCTGAAAACAGAAATGCCGGAGCTGGAAGATAAGCTGGCTAATGGTAAAATCATGACTGCTTCGGGAGAAGAGGTGGGAACCCATAAGGGATTCCCCTTCTATACCATAGGGCAGCGCAGGGGACTGGAAATAGCCCTTGGAGTGCCTATGTATGTAAATAAAATAGATGCGAAAAACAACCGTATTTTCATTGGAGAAAAAGAGCAGTTGCTGTCTGAAAAAATGATCATTCAGGATGTTAACCTGATGAAATATTCGGAGATAGGCAAGGGGCGGGAGTTTGAGGTAAAGGTTCGCTATCATCACACACCTCAAGTAGCCAGGATAAGCTCTGTTTCGGAAGGCCTGCAGGTTGAATTCAATCAGGCAGTGTCTGCTGTTACTCCGGGGCAATCAGCAGTTATCTATGAAGGCAATGACGTTGTAGGTGGAGGTATTATCAGTGACATCCCCCGCTAATCAGTTCATTTGAGGATCAGCAGGGAATCTGGTCCATATTTCAAATTCTTTACCCAGGCTTTTAACGATGGAAGGCCACAGGTTAGCAGGTTGTTTTAGCATGATCTCGCTGGGACGTGCTTCTGTGATTATCCACGACTTATGCTGCAATTCCTCTTCCAGCTGTTTGGCACCCCAACCGGCGTATCCAAGAAAAAATTTTATGTCATTTTTGCTGAGCTGGTTTTGTTCGATAAGCTTTCTTACATCCTCAATATCACCACCCCAGTAGAGGCCCGGCAGGATTTCGTAGCTCTGGCTGATGGTCTTTCCAAGAGTATGAATAAAGAAAACCGATTCAGTGTTTAGCGGGCCGCCCATATAAACCGGGGCATCAAATTCCGGGAAGTTCTTGATGACTTCATTCAGCCGGAATTCTACAGGCTTGTTCAGTATCAGCCCGAAGGAGCCGTCAGTATCATGATCAGCCAGCAAAACAACCGAGCGCTTAAAAAACAGGTCGCGCAGAAAAGGCTCTGAAATAAGTAATCTTCCCTGATGAGGAGGGAGCTTATTAGATTTTGCTGATAGTATTTTGTCAATTAAGTTCATAAAAAAATCTTTTGTATGCCTCTATTTGCTTATTTTTGATGTTTTAATTCCCACATTTTCATCAAAAATACCATTAAATGGAAATTAGCTCTAATGCTGACAAATATACAACCCTGAGAAAGCGATTTCAAGCTTTTTATTATGATGGTTATGAGTTTATCAGGAAAAAGGAATACATAGCAGTTACATTCCACTTCCGGCTGGATGATGCATACAGCTTCCGACCGGGTATGAAGATTAAACTAATGAAGGGAATGGAAACTTCCCACATTTCTGATGAACACCTGCAATACCTCATCTTCAATATAGGCATGGTTGAGCTCATCAGCTACTGGAAAGCTGCCTGTCCGGCAAAAGTCATTATAAAACCATATTTCCTGTCAGAAAAACAGATAAACTTCTGGAAGAAGTTATATTTCAATGGGCTGGGAGAGTTTTTCTACAGAAACGACATCCGCAGCACGGAAAAAGATTTTATGTCGATTATATGTGAGGCAGACAGAGCAACCGAAAAACTCCGCTTTCATACAACGAAAAACTTTGTTGTGCCGGTTGGCGGAGGCAAGGATTCAGTGGTTACACTGCAACTTCTGAATGAATTTGCAGGTAGCGAGCGGGAAGTACTGCCCTTCATTATGAATCCAAGAGGAGCTTCACTGGAAACCGCCGAAAATGCCGGTTATGATAAAAAGGGCATTTTTATAATCGAACGAAGCATTGATCAGGAGTTGATCAATATGAACAGTGAAGGATACCTGAACGGACACACTCCCTTTTCTGCGCTGCTGGCATTTACTACTTTACTGGTATCGGCATTTTCACGCAACCGTTATATTGCTCTTTCAAACGAAAGTAGTGCCAATGAAGCCACTGTGCCCGGAACAAACATCAATCATCAATACAGTAAATCAAAGGAATTTGAAGATGATTTCAGAAATTATGTAAAGGACTTTATTTCTGATGATTTTGAATATTTCAGTTTCCTAAGGCCACTTACTGAGTTTCAGATTGCCAGGATTTTTTCGTTGTATGACCAGTATTTTAAGAGTTTCAGAAGTTGCAACGTGGGAAGCAAACAAAATGAATGGTGTGGGAAATGCCCCAAGTGCCTGTTTACCTATATTATTCTTTCTCCCTTTATTTCGCCGGAAGAAATGAAGTCCATTTTCGGAAATAATTTACTGGATGATGAAGACCAGATGAAGAACTATATGGACCTGAGCGGACAATCGGATATAAAACCCTTTGAATGCGTGGGCACATATGAGGAGGTAAATAACTCCCTGGCTGTTACTGCCAGTTATTACCAGGAAACAGAACATACGCCCCGCCTGCTGAATCATTTTATGCAAAGTAAATTATACAAGAAATATTCGGGTGTTAGTGTGGCTGACCAGGTGCTAAATGGTTTACAGCAACATAATCTGCCCAAAGATCTGGCACAAAAGTTGGCGCAGTATATGCTTAAAGTCTTTTGCAGGTGATGGATGATATATTGAAATTAATTGAGAACAAGAAGGTTTGCATACTGGGATATGGCAAAGAGGGTAAGTCAACCTTTAACTGGATGAGAAAATATTTCCCATCTGTGGCTTCTTCAATCACAATAGCTGATCAGAATCCTGCTGTTTTGCACGGGAAAACAGCGGAGGATTGTGATTGCAGGTTAAGGTATGGTTTTGATTACCTGGCAGGACTGGATGAATATGATGTGATAATAAAATCGCCGGGAATTAATCTCAGTAAATCAGGTGAGTATATTCCTGCTGACAAAATAATTTCCCAGACTGATATCTTTCTGAGAAGATATTCACGTCAATGCATTGGGATTACCGGCACCAAGGGGAAAAGTACCTGCAGCTCCATGCTGTTTAAAATGCTTGAGGATGCAGGTAAGAATGTTCGCCTGCTGGGAAACATCGGCACCCCACCACTTGATGCCTGGGATGAAGTTAAAGAAGATGAGCTGGTGGTTTTCGAGATGTCATCGCATCAACTGGAGTATATCCACAGCAGTCCACGCATAGCCATTCTGTTGAATCTTTTCCAGGAGCACCTGGACCATTATAGTGATTTCCGTCACTACCAGCTGGCTAAATTTAATATTACACTAAATCAGCAGGATGACGACGTGTTTATCACACATCTTCAGGATAAGCGCATTATGCGTTTGCTGGATGAAACAGAGCTGAAGCGCTCCGGCAGGTTTTTCAGTTTGCAGCCGCATGAAGCTGTCGGCATGTACCGTCAGGATGACAAAATCATATATCGTCAGCAGGATGATCAGCGTATTTTCGCGGAATGTGATGACCTGGTATATCTTAAAGGTGAGCATAATATCCTGAATACAATGGCAGCCGGGCTTGCAGCCCTGGAGGTTGGTTGCGATAAAGATTCGCTCAGACAATCCATGCGAAATTTTAAAGGCCTTGAACACAGAATGGAATTCGTGGGTAATGCCGGGGGAGTTTCATTTTACAATGATGCCATTGCCACCATTCCCGAGGCTACTATTGCTGCCATCGAGGCTCTTGATAATACCGGCACGCTGATATTAGGAGGCTTCGACAGGGGTATCGATTATTCTGAACTGGCTGAATTTCTATTGCATTCTGACATTGGAAACCTGGTATTTATGGGTGAGGCCGGGGAAAGAATTCTCAGCCTAATGAAAGAATCATCCGTGGCCTTGCATCAGGAGGTGTTGGAAACCAATGATATGGAGGAAGCTGTGGAATTCGCCCTGCAGAAAACCCCTGCAGAAAAAATCTGTCTGCTGTCACCTGCTGCTTCCTCTTATGACCGTTACCGTAATTTTATGGAAAAGGGTGATCATTTCAGAGCGCTTGTGAAGGAAAAGGGAGAAATAAATATTAAGTAAACCGGACTGGTTGTTTTATTCAGAAAAGAAATTTTCGATCAGCATATCTGATTTTTTGATGGTGCGCCGATACCATTCCACTTCCAGGTCAAGGATTTCATCATCCGTTAGCTGCCAGTTTGCATTGCTTTTTCGCAGCCTGCCTGTGAGGCTGTAGGCGCACAAAGCTGCCGAAACGCTGATGTTATAGCTTTCGGTGAAGCCGTACATTGGAATTCTAACATATTCATCTGACAGATCAAGCGCTTCTTTGCTCAGGCCGCTTAATTCCGTGCCAAATAACAAGGCCAGGGGCTTATCCACCGGGAGATCTTCCAGCAGGATATCATCTTTATGGGGAGTGGTAGCCACTATTCTGTAACCTTTTTGTTTGAGCTGATTGATGCAATCCGCCGTGTTGTTTTCCAGTTTGTTGTATCTGTGGAGGCTTAGCCATTTGGCTGCACCCATGGCAACATTTTTACTGGGGCTGAACTGGTTATCATTTTCAATCACGTGCAGGTCCTGTATGCCGGTTATTTCACAGCTGCGTAATACAGCACTGGCATTATGCGGCTGGTATATATTCTCCAGCACCAAGGTAATATGCCTGCTGCGGTTGGCCAGCACCTGGCTGATCCTTAGCGCGCGGTCCTCTGTTATAAAATCCCTGAGATAGTCCCTTAGAGCAACTTTTGTATTCCTGTCCATGATTATCTGTGCACAAAAAAAGCTGCCTGCTCGGGCAGCTTTTCCTTCATTCAATCAAGTTTTTCCTTAATTCACCTGGTCAGCAAGTTCGCTTCCTGGTTTGAATTTTACAACTTTTTTGGCCGGAATCTTAATTTCTTTACCTGTTTGTGGGTTACGGCCTTTCCTTTCGGATCTCTTAGTTACGGAGAATGAGCCAAATCCAACAAGTGAAATACGCTCACCTTTTTTAAGGGCAGCTGATGTTGCGTCAATAAAAGCATCCAGGGCTTTTTTTGCATCGGCCTTTGTCATGCTAGCATCTTTAGCAATAGCTTCGATCAATTCTGCTTTGTTCATGTTAACGTGTTTTTTGGTTAAAAGGTTAAGATTACCCGCAAATATAAGGGATTTCCAAAAAAACGCAAGGGAAAAGCCTATAAATAGTGATTTTTGTTGATAAAACCACTGTTTTGTTGATAACTAAGGCTGTTGTAAGCTGTTTGCAGGCTGATGTTTACCGGAAAATTACACTAATTTCCAGGATTCATCCAGCGGAAAACCTCTCAGAAATTCAGGAGTTGTCATCTTTTTCTTCCCGCTCAGTTGCAGCTCCATGATCTGAATATAGCCTTCGGGCGTGGTAACATCCAGGAATTTTTTGCCATCGGTGAGTAATTGTCCGTAGCCATAATTGTGTTTTTCCTTTATGGCAGCTACTTCAAATATCTTGAGCATGTACTTTTCTCCTTCAGGTGAAACCAGGTAGGTGTGTGCAGCGGGATATGGACTCAAGCCGCGAATAAAATTGCGAAGCTGGTCAAGTTTTTTGCTGTTCCATTTTATGCGGCAGTCTTTCCTGAAAATTTTTGGTGCCTGCCGTGATGCTCCGTTGCCATTTAAAAGCTCTTCCTGGGCGGTGGTGCTCACATTACCTTTTTCAATTGCCCAGGCTGTCTTTGCCACCAGCATTGCTCCCTGCATCATCATACGGTCATGGAGCATGCCAGCATTATCTTCGGAATGTATGGGGGTTTTTTCCTGAAAAATGATTTCGCCGGTGTCTATTTTGTCATTGATAAAAAAAGTAGTGAGGCCGGTATATTTTTCGCCATTGATGATGGCATGGTTGATAGGAGCAGCTCCTCTGTATGCAGGTAGAAGGGAAGCGTGCAGATTGAAGGTTCCGTGGCCTGGTAATTTCCAAACTTTTTCAGGAAGCATTCGGAAAGCCACTACTATTTGCAGGTCGGGCCTCAGCTTACTTAGCTGCATGTTAAATTCTTCGCTTTTAAGGTTTTCCGGTTGAAATACCGGCAGGCCTTTGCGCAATGCAAATTGTTTAACAGCAGAGGTCTTAAGCTTTTTTCCCCGTCCTGCGGGCTTGTCAGGTGCTGTAATCACACCCACTATATTAAATCCTTCATCAAAAAGCTCTTTTAGGCTTGCTACAGCAAAT
>JBEPXQ010000049.1:0-8827 GCA_041641835.1 Bacteroidales bacterium | reverse complement strand
TCAATGTACAGAACATCAATTTCAGCACCAAACATATGATACCAAAAGCTCAGGGCCGGATTGGCCAGGTTGCTGATGTTTACAGCCGGCGAAGTGAGTATGGCTGTATCACCTCTGTTCCCGGATGAGGCCTCAGTATAAAAATAATACCCCTGGGATGATCCTGTGGTATGATCCACTATAGGGCCGGTTGTAAAAGAAGGAGTGCTGTCCTGATGAATGCGCCACTCATAGCCCGAGTTGGAGTAACTGTTCCACAGCGAATCATCACTACCGAAGGCTGTGAACTGCTCTGCTGTCTCATGGTAAGGAGCCGACTGCGCGGGGTAAACATATATCGTGTTGCTGCGCACCAGTGTATCACTTCCAAACGGATTAACCGCAATCAGGCTGACATCGTAATACCCGGTATCCGTGAACTGAACCTGAATATTTGAAGCTGTGGCATTTCCACTCAGGTAGTTAACCTGCGAAGGGGTGAACTGCCAGTTTATTGATTGCGGCTGAAAAGCTGATTTATCATAAAGCCATGTTGAGTTATTAAAACAGCTTAAGACTGTGTCTTTGATAAACATATCAGATACTGGCGGGTTGGAACAACCGCTAACGGGTATTTTAGTTATGTATGGTTCATAACCCTCAGCGCTAATGGTAAGAACCGCATGAGGATTCAGGTTGCTGACGGGTGGGAACTGCAGGGAGCCGCTTCCGTTTGTTAGCTGTACACGGTCAAGCAGGTTGCCGCCCATTACCAGTGTGGCCACAGCATTATTTTTTGATGAAGAATAAATCTGAAGACTCATGGAGTCGCATTTCAGCGTATCCTGATGAGCTACACTGATTGTAGCAGGCTGTTGAGTATGGATTCTCATGGCCGGGTCACCGTGGTAGTGAAACAGCTCGTGAGAAGTACGGCTGTCGCCCCAGGTTTGGGTCATTCTGAGTAAGCCATGATTCAACACATCACCCATAGTACGGATGTCACTGTGAGTTGTCAGGTTTGGATTTTGAATGCCACCATTTCCAAAAGCAGGGATTAAACCGGGATTTGCCCATATAGCATCAAACAGCCCTAAAGCAAGTCCATCATTATATCCACTGTAGCTGGTTGCTGATGCGGCTATAACACCCACTGCACCGCCATTATTCCTGTGCAGCAGTTTTTCTGCAAAGCATTTATCAGCAATAAAATTACCCGAGGAACAATTGATGCTGAAAACCACAGGCAATTCCTCACCATTTGTCATTGAGGGTATCTGCGCAGAAGAAAGGTCAGGTTCACTCCAGCCGTTGGTGTGTCCATGATCGCGGTGTAAAACAATAAATTTCCCATTGTTGATTTCATTCACCACTTCATTTCCATCTCCGTCCCAGATATAGCCGTTGGCCCGCAGCAGGGCTGGTGGTAATGGCTGTCCGTTTGAATAATGGGAAGGGTTATAATGTGTAGGTGATATCCAGGGATGCGTGTAGTAAACCCTGTTGACATTATAATTCAGTGAAAGCAGATAATCCCGCACTTCTTCACTGGTATGAACAAAACGTCTTGAGGCAAAGCCTGAAGTGTCGTCATCCTGAAAGTAAGCACAATTTAAAGCTGAATTGTAAAAAGAAGGAGAGTTGGGTGGAGATTGCTCATATTGGCGGATTTTTCTTACAACATCAAGCGCCTCAAACTGCGAATTGGCCGTTATCCTGCCATGTGCCATATCAGGATAATAATCATTGATACTGTCCATGCAGGCATAATAAAGATCGGAAAAGCGGTTTTTAGATGCATTAACCAGCATGGCCGGCACAAACTGCTGGTCGCCCAATATTACAAAATAATCGGGGTAGAATGCAGTATTGTGATACAGGTAGTTGAGTGTGTCGCGGATCATAGCAGGGGTCCAGGAGGAACCCATAATAACATTCACATCATAACCTAATTGGCGTTTCCACCGGGCAAGCGTATCGGCAGCCATGCTAAAATCCGTATGACTAATTATGATATAATCAGATGCAGAGGATTTGGCTGAAGCTGTATGATTTCTTATTTCTTCTGATATTGAATATGAATTTAGGAATTTTGAGGGCAATGTTTGCAGGTATTGGTGGCTGTGGCGTGAAATATTATCAAAAAAAGACTGAGCACCAGCAAACCTTAATTCATATTTGAATTTTCTGAAAAGTATAAGTTCCTTGCTCAACGGATTATATTTGAATGGCGTTACGTGTACCACACCTACAGCGAGGTTCCTGATTTTCTGATCCTGTTTTAGCTCTACTGCTTTTTTCGGATAAGTTATGTTCTGCCCATAAAAAGCAGAATCCATAGTGAACTTTCGCTGTTCTTCCGGCTGGTTACTTTCGTCAGAATGGGGAGGCTGAGCTGGCCATGCCAGGATGTTTTTGAAAGTATCAGCTTCGATTACGGTTAAACTGATTTCTGCCTTTATGTTTTCAGGAATAAGTATCATATCCCTGTTGGAAGGCAAAGCAGGTTTCCCTTCCTGATGCAGAAAACTGAAATCATTAATATTGATTCGGTGAAATTGTTGCCCTTTAACTGTCTCCGTGTTAATATCAATTTTATTTATCTGGTAGGTAACAGAAATACCATTAATACCATTATCATTGATGCTGCGTATAACGTTGGGCTGCTCCTGCTGTGCATAAGCCGCCACAGCTGATAATAGCATTGCAAAAAGTAAAATCTTTTTCATAATTACCTGCTTTAAAAAAAGGTGCTTTGCCTCACACACTCGGGAATTATGTAAGCAAAGCACCTTTATTTCGGTTATTTAATCCTAATTACTCAACAACAATTCTGGCAATAAAGGTTTTTTCTTCGCTATGAAGTAAAACATAATATGCGCCTGATGCTATGTTGTTAAGATCCTGTTTTATAACTGACTGGTTGTTTTCAATGCTAACAATTTGTGATAAAATCTGCCTGCCTCTGCTATCAGTAAGCTGAACTATTACAGCTCCTTTCAATTGTTCAGGAACTTCAATAAAAACATGATTGCTGGCAGGATTTGGATACACGTGAAGATTATTTTCGGTGTATTCTTCTATGGCTGCCGGATGGATCTGTATGGTGCTGCTCACTGAATCTGATCCGCAGGCATTAAAAGAGGTGAGTAAGACCTCATATGTTCCTGCTGTTACATATGTGTGATGCGGATTCGGGAGGTTTGAGCTATTTCCATCATCAAAATTCCAGGCATGAGCGGTGGCATATTTACTCTTGTCAGCAAACTGTACGTCCATAGTATCAATATTATAGGAAAAGTCAGCTACAGGTTTTAGCGTATCAGACACTATGGCTTCCACCTTAACTCTTTTTGAGTGGCAGGGAGGTCCTTTAACTTCCCAATCGTAAAAGTAATAGTAATAGCCTGTGGGGTCGGTGCTGGCGCTGCTTTCTTTAATAGTTATCAGGTCTGCTACCTCATATGGGAAGGAGAGACCACCGTTATTCCTGTAGAGGTTTGGAGAAGCAGATCCGGCAATTTCATAATCTGATCCCGGAAGGAGATCAAAATTAAGCGTAATGCGACTTTCACCTGCAGGGATATGCACATTTTTGGAGTCTATGATTTGGCCGTTATTGTTCCGGATTTCAATATTCCGGTTTCCTGCATTTGCAGCATATGTTTTTACTGAAACCAGGCGTGAAGGCTTATGTACATCAAATACCAGGTGATGCTCATAGGCTGAGGTGAAATATCCGCCACCACCTGTATTGTCTGCTTTTGCTCCATACAGCGAGGCTTTTTCCCTGGCATTGTCCACATAATAGCTGCGCGAAGTACCGAGAATAGGAGTGGTGTATGTTTTACCGGTATCCAGTACGTTGGTGGAGTAGGCACTGCCAAACCATCTCAGGTAGTCACTTCCTGATGCAGGTGGTAATGCTGAAAGCTTTACACTACCTGTTTTACAACGAATTCCTGATTGTGCTGTAGGTGCCGGTGGCATGCTTACATTCACTAAATTGCTTTTTATAACAGAATCTGCCCCATAGGAATTCATAACTTTTAGCTTCACCGTGTAGGTGCCATTAGCAGCATATTGATGAGTAGGGTTCTGTTGCGTTGAGGTGTTCCCATCACCAAAATCCCACTCCCATCCCATAGGGCCAAAAACTGAAAGGTCGCGGAAATCTATAATTCCGGTACAACTGACAGAGTCAGATACCTTGAACTCAGCAGATGGTGGTGTATTGGGATAACTACACTGCCAATGCAGGGCAAAGCCCGACTCATTCACATACTGATCGGTTTGCTGTCTGATGGTAATACTATTCGATGTGGAATTAATCACACCTCCATTTGGAAGAGAACTACCATGATAGCTGCCTATCAGTGGGGAATTCACGTCGGGCCCGTCATAGATCTTCAGGTAATCATATCCGGCTTCAAAATGGAACTCGGAAAAAGAAAGCGTGATGGAGCTGGCCCCGGCCGGCGCGATAGTAACCGAATTATCGATATTGTTGGAGTAAACCGCAAATTCGCCTCCGTCATCAAATAGTTGGCCGTTACATTTATTAATAACCAGGCTTCCTGATCCCGGTATGTTATATTTACAAATATTATCCACATGGAATGAAACAGAATCCTTATGATAAAGACCGGAAGCCGTTCCTACAGTTAAGGTAACTTTTTTGTTGCCGCCGCTGCTATAAGAAATTTTGTGTGGCCCGGCTGTGGTGGCAGTGGCCGGGCTGGCACCGGCACCGAAATCCCAGGAATAGCTACTGATATTACCGTAACTATTTTCAGAAAACTCAATACTGTCACCCACACAATACATGGAAGTAGCCATCAGGATTTTTGCTCTGGGGCATCCGCCTTTTATATATATGGTGTCCACGAAAGGCGCATAACCTGATTTAGATAGTGTGAGTAGTGCGAAATTTCCGGCTACTTTTTTGAACTTCAGTGTATCCGTTATCCCTGATAAAAGTTCTTTACCCATTAGTTCGCCATCAACTACCAGGGTGGCAGTAACACTATCGGTATTTAAGCTGGTTAAAACCAATAAGGAATCGGAGTTGCAGCTGATCGAATCAACAGCAACAGCTGTAATGGGATCAGGATGGCTAACTCTGAGTTCCATGGCAGGATCACCAAAGTAGTGAAAAAGTTCATGGGTGTATTGGCTGCCCCCCCAGGTAGCTTCCATTCTGGCCAGGCCGTGGTTCACCAGGTCTCCGCCGGCCCGGATATCCCCGTGTGGCGGCAGATAAGGGTTGGATATACCGCCACTGCCTGTAAAATTGGGTGCCAGCCCTGGATTACTCCAGATGCCATCAAACATTCCAAGCGACAGTGCGTCATTATAGCCGCTGTAGCTCACTTCTGCATGTGCAAACACACCCACAGCACCGCCACCTTGTTTACGAAGCAGCTTTTCAGCAAAGCATTCTGATTCCAGAAACTTTCCTGTCAGGCAGTTAATGCTGAAAAATACAGGTGTTTTATCTCCGTTATTGAAGCTGTTTACATCATTGGAATTAAACGCCGGATCACCCCAGCCATGCTCATATCCGTGGTCGCGGTGAAAAACATAGAAAGCACCGGTATTTACGTGATTTATAATGTCATATTTAGTGCCATTCCAGGCAAAAGTGGGTTTTTTCAGATAAGAAGGTAAAGGTTCTCCTGATGAATAGTAGGTGTTGTTCCAATACTGCGGGTTTACATAGCTATGCGCATAATAAACTCTATTAACCGTATATCCGAGTGACGTGGCATAGTTTAGCAGGTCTTCACTGGTTTGGGCAAAGCGCCTTTCAGCGTAGCCGGCTCCTGCATGCTGAAAGTAGGCACAATTCAACCCTGTGTTGTAGAAGCTGCTGTCGGATACCGGTGTTTTTTCATAACTGATGATTTTGTTCACTATGGAAATGGCTTCTGCGGCAGAACTTGCAGATATTCTGCCTTTTGCCATGTCCGCTGTGTAATCAGAGGGGCCGCCCATACATGAATAGTACAGGTCGCTGGCGAAGAAATTCCCGTTGGTGTTGATCTCTTCACCCGGAACATCATCATGGTCACCTATTATCACAAAATAATCCGGTTTGGGAATGTAGGAAGAATACCGGCTGTGGATGGCTGTTTTTACCTGTCCGCTATTCCATGAATTCTGCGAGATAATTTCAGTTCTGAAACCCATCTGGCTTTTCCACTCAGCCAGCTTCTCAGCTGCGGGAAGATATTGTTGGTTTGTGATTATCAGGTAATTTGGATCATCTGAAATGCCTTTTTGGCTGTTTTTTATCTGAGAAGCTACTACTTCGCCATTCAGAAAATAATTTCCAGCAAGTTCAGCAAAATGATTACTGTGGATGTTTCCGTTGGTAATGAATTCAGGGCTACCATTAAAGCTGATCCTCACGGTAATTTTTTTCACAGCTTTCAGTTTCCGGTCAACAGCATTATACTGAAAAGGACATATTTGGACAGCAGCAATTTTGATGTCTCTCAAATCCTGACTTTCATCCACTATAATATGGTTCACCGGAAAGGCTTTGTTTGAGGCATAAAAAGATGTATCCATGGTGAATGGCGGGTCATCAGCCCGGTAATTATCCTGGCGTGGTGGCTGTGAAGGCGCCAGTAAAACATCTGTCTTTTCAGGATAATACTCCACTGCTGAAATCTCAACATCAGCATCAGAAAGCTCGGGAGTAGCAATATGGTCGATGTATGCGGGAAGATCGGGTTTACCTGTGTGATGAAGAAATCCGAATCCCGGAATAAGTAGTTTTTCGAAGTTATGATTGTTGAGATTTATTTCTGTGAGGTCATATTCTGGGAACTCCCATGAAATTATTACATGTCCTTTTTCGGTTATCTCTACATGTTTTTTTGCTATGGCATCACTCTGCTGCTGGGCATTGAGCATCAACGGCAATGCAATTAATAATAATAAAATCCTCTTCATATAGTTGTGTGTTGGTCAACTTTGCTAAAATATAAAAATATGTACCTATAATACAATTATTTTTCGCTGGAATATTTCTTCGTTTGTTTTAAGCTTTAATACATAAATACCTGCATGCAATCCTTTGAGTGACAGTCTGTGGGTTTTGTTATCCTCTTTAATTTCCACCTCGCGCCGGATGAGCTTTCCATTCATATCAAAAAGACTAACTATGGCATCAGTTTTTTGAGTACTGAATTCAATAAAAATATATTCTTCCGCAGGATTAGGATAAATCCGGATATTGGATTCTTTATAGTTATTTATTCCGGTTGATGTAATGGTTATGGTGGAAGAAAAGGCGTCAGTTCCGCATGGATTGATCGCCATTAAAGTGACATGGTAAGTTCCTGTATCAGTATAATAATGAACGGGATTGGCAGCTGACGAAGTGTTTCCGTCACCAAAATCCCAGTGGTATGAATTAGCCCGGCTGGAATTATTTGTGAATGAAGCCTGCGAGCTATTCACCTGCTGGTGGAAATCTGCTGTAGGATCACTGTTGAAAACCAACATATCATAACGCGCGGCAGGGCTGCTACAGCTGCGGGGAACCACTTTCCAATCATAAAAATAATAGTAATAGCCTGTGGGATCACTTCCTGCACTGGAGTAGTTGACTGACACCAGGTTATCAACCTTATACGGATAGCTTAACCCGTTGTTGTTTCGGTACAGATCAGGTGATTGCGGACCGGCAATCTCATAGTCACTGCCTGTGGGGATATTGAAATCCAGATTAATCCTGCTTTCTCCCTGGGGGATAAAAACATTTTTTGAATAAAGCACAGAACCATTCGAGCTTCGCAGGACTATCTGCCTGTTCCCTGCTGATCCGGCATAAACCTTCACACTTGATAATGTAACAGGCTGATAGGTGTCAAATACCAAATAGTGCTCATATTGTGAGGTGAAATATCCACCACCTCCTGAATTGTCAGGCTTTCCGGCATCAATTGCCGGACGGTTGATTTTGTTGGTTACATAAAAAGCAGTATCAGAATTGATTGCTGCAGGATAGTATGTGTTGCCGGTATCCAGCAATTGTTTAAGCTGTGCATCGGCATACCAGTGGGTGGTGCCGTTGCCTGTTGCATGGAGGACAAAATTTTCATCATAGCAGAATGCAACAGTGTCATCATTCAGCACATCAGGCATTTGGACTTTTACAAAAGACTGCATAACAACCGAATCAGCACCAAATGAATTGCTCACTTTAAGTTTGATATTGTAAGTTCCATTTTGAGCATATTGGTGAGCAGGATTTTGCATGCTAGAGGTGTTGCCGTCACCAAATTCCCATAACCAGTTGGTAGGTCCGTTATTTGAAAGGTCATTAAAATAAACCAGCCCATCGCAGCTGAATGTGTCACTTGCGGTGAAGCTTACAGTTGGTGGCATATTGGGATAAGTACAGCTCCACTGAAGCTCGAATCCTTCTTCATTTACATACTGATCAGTTTCCTGTTTGATGGTAACTGCACCGGTATTACTTACGATGGTTCCTCCATTGGGAAGTGAGTTTCCGTCATAGCTTCCAATAAGGTTCCCGGAAGTACCTGACCCTTCATAAATTTTCAGATAATCAAAGCCTGACTCAAAGTGGAAGGAAGTGAAGTTTAAAGTAATGGAAGAAGCTCCCGGTGGAGCAATGGTGACATAGCTTCCCGAGTTGTCAGAGTAATTGCCTGCCGGCCCTCCGTCATCATATAAAAATCCATTGCAGTTAGTGATCACCAGGCTACCTGACTGAGGTGTTATGGTGTGGCAGGGATTATTGTTGTTTATGCTCACATAGGCTGTGTCAATTATTGAGTCCTTGCCGCAGCTCCCCCCATCTGTAATT
>JBEPXQ010000048.1:0-8829 GCA_041641835.1 Bacteroidales bacterium | reverse complement strand
GGTGCCTATCGTAACCTCAGTACACTTTGCATCTATAAAGTTTGCTGGAAACGCACTGGAGCTAATATCGTAGGTTAGCCAGAAATAATTGGTTCCTGCTGAAAGTGCCTGGGAGCCGGATATATAGAAGGAGTCAGTTGGTGTGGCAACTGTTGAACCAAACTGCGTTGAAGTTGCAAACTGGTCACTGGTCCCGGTAAAGTATATTTTTGCGTTGGAAATGTCGCTGAGTAAAGTTGTACCGAAGGTGTGGATTTTGAGTTTAGTTACATTAATGGGGGTTCCACTTCCTGTAGTTTCAACCTCTATTCCTATAATAACCGCATCATTGGTGCCGGAGGGTACACTATTCCGGTTGGCCTGGGTAACCGTGCTACTTTCGTACACTAATTGAGCTGTGGCAGTAGTGGCCAGAAATCCTGATAAAACTATTCCAAGAAGGAAAATGTAAAACTGTTTCATGTGTTTGTTTTTTGTGCAATTTAAAGACACCACTTTTATATAAAGTGTTGCATTAAAAAATGTAAAATAACGAATAATTACCCCCGGAATCAAATATTCATTACCTATTATATGTTAAATAACTTCATTCACTATTAACTCTTTACCGATATATACCAGCAATTTCTTTACTGGCGCCCGATACATTGAGTTGAGTTTATACGCATAATCAAGTATCTGAGTTTCATGGATTTTTTCCACGCTACCGGTTTTGTATTCTATTATTGTAATTTCTGCCAGGTCAATAACAATACGGTCCGGGCGTAAAATCTCATTTTTGGCCAGGATATCAGCTTCGTTTCTTATGATCCTGTTTTCTGCCGCCCGGAACAGGGGATTTAGCTTTTCATGTTTTACGGTATCGCTGATCATACCAGTGATTTCGGCAGCAAGTTCTTTGTCCACAATCTCTTTTTCAATGAGTGAAATTACCTGTGGCAAATGATTCTGATTAATTATCATCGATAAATAATGATGTGCCAGTGTGCCGGTAACAGCAGGGGAGATATCAGGAAGTATGTTTTTAGTTGAAGGCTTACTTATCAAAAGCTTTTCCTGCCAGCTTTTTTGTCTTTTATATGAAAGCTGACTGATATCAGGCTTAGTTTCCGCATCCCGGGAAACGAGTTCGCGCTTAACAGGATCTTCGGGAAATTCCAGTATGTTTTCTTCCGTATTCTTATATCTCAAATATGATGTGAAAACATGTTTCAATGACTTTATCGGATCATTATTAGCTTTATCCACAAAGGAGCTGATAATGTACAGACGTTCCCTGGGCCTTGTCATGCAGACGTAAAGTAAGTTGATCATATCCAATTTTCTGGACAGCATTTCCTTATTAAAGACCTCAGAAAACACAGATTCACCCAGCGGTTTGAGTGAAATCTTAACAATAGCTGATTTGAGGTTTTCGATATGAAGCGGACTTGTTTCCACCCACTGGTATTCCGCTTTGCTACTGCCACCTGAGCTTTCTGTAGCAAAGGGGTAAACAACCACAGGAAACGCAAGTCCCTTCGACTTGTGAATGGTTTTTACCTGTACAGCATCTGTTCCTTCAGGCGAAATAATGGATTTGTTCTTACCCTTCTGTTCCCACCATTTTAAAAACTCCCGGATAACCGGCACTGACTTACTTCTGCTGAAATCCAGCACCTGATCAAGAAAGAACTGAATATATGGATCCCTAAGAGCGTTCATCTTCATTGCCAAAGCAATATGCTCGAACAGGTTATACAGATCCAGATGATGGAGTTGATCGAATTTGATGTCATAACCTATATGTACCAGGCAATTGGCCGGATCATTATTGAACTTTAAGCGCAGGGCTGTAAACCAATCATGAAAGTTTTCAGCCGGGTTTTGCTGCTCAAAGGCGAAATGCAGGATAGTAGCTAACTGCAAGTAGTCATCAGGGTTATCAATAAGGCGTGCAAAAGCTATGAGGGTATTAACCTCCGGTGACTGCTTCAACGTTAATGATTCATCAGAAATAACCCTGATAGAATCATGTTTTTTGCTGCGTGGATCCCAAACAGTACTTTTCATGAGAAATACTGCCACTTGCTGCGCTTCACTATTTTTCCTGCATAGTACTGCTATATCTTTCAGACTGAAACCATCGGTAAGTAGCTGGCTGATTATTTCCAGCACTCTTTCCAAATGTTCCTCCTTTTCCTTATACATGGAAATATTCACCAGCCCGCCTTTCTTTCCGGTGGAGCCCTGCATGTGTTCAGCGTAATACTCCTGCTGGCTTTCCTCCAGTTGATCTTTGATGAAAGAAAAGAAATCATTGTTAAAATCCACAATCTCTTTTCTTGAGCGGTAATTAATATCCAATTTGTTGATGGAAGCGTTTTGCTTTATTGCATGATATCTGTTTAAGCTCAATTCCGAAACTATATCAGATGGTGGCTCCGGCATTTTACCCATCTGCTCAATATTTCCGCCCCGGAAGCGGTAAATAGCTTGTTTTACATCACCAACCAGCAAGTTTGCCTTGTTCTGCGCCAGGGCATTTTCGATCAGCGGCAAAACATTTTCCCACTGCAGCGTTGAGGTATCCTGGAATTCATCAATAAAGAAATGCTGATACTTTTCTCCCAGCCGCTCGTATATATAAGGTATGTCTTCTGTTAAAGTTACTTTAGCAATACTACGTGCAAATTCCGAAATGGGCAGCAGGCCGTTTTCTTCTTTTACTTCCTCATATTTTTCTTTAATACTCTTTAGTATAGAAAGAATATGGAGATTACGATAAACCGCTTCCCTTCCAAAAAACTCCGGTGCTTTTTCCCTTATCTGGCAAAGTTCTTGATAACACTTCAGAAATTCAGGAGTGATCTCTCTTATCTGTTGCTTTAGTTCCTGGGGCTTACTTTGGCTGTAAAGGCATTCCTGGCTAAGTGCCTTATCGCCTCGGTCGCTTGGCGAAAAAACCTTATCAGTTTCAGTTGTTGCTATTTTTTTTACATATCCACCAATACCAGAATTACCGTAGGCAAGGTCCAGGTGGGTAATACTGTTATTTTCCAGTATCCACAAGGCTTTTTGGGCGATCTTCCTGGCTTTATTGAGTAGTGTATGATTTTTGGCTGTAAGCGATTTGCGCAGTTCCTCAATGTCAGTATTATCAGCATCCAGTATATGTTGCATGTGGTGCGGACGTGCTTCTGACTCCAGCAATTGCTTTGAAACCATCAGAACTTCCTTTTCTATCTTCCAGCTACGACCTTCATTAAGCTTTTCTTCCACCAGTTCCAACAATTGTCGTGTCAGAAACTCATCATGACCAAAATCCTCCATCAGCATATCAATGATCTCAGTAAACATCTCATCAGTATCCAGCTCCACATCAAAATCCCAGGAAAGCTCAAGGTCTTTCGCAAAGCTCCTGATGATACGGTAAACAAAACTGTCGATGGTGCTAACGGCGAAATCGCTGTAGGAGTGCAGGATTTTATTCAGGCATATTTCAGCCTGAGTTTTCATGTCCTTGTTTTCTTGTTTCAGAGCCACCTCAACTTTTTGCCTGAGTCCCTCAGGAAGCTGCTCCTGATGATCATCCGGCTTTATTATTCCCTGCAGGTATAAAATAATACGCTGCTTCATTTCATTGGCTGCCTTATTGGTAAAGGTTATGGCCAGAATGCGGCTGAATTTATCCGGTTCAGGCAGGATAAGGTTAAGGTACTCGTAAACCAGGATGGTGGTTTTTCCTGATCCGGCTGAAGATTTATATATTTTCAAGCTTGATTGTAGCATATTCAAAAAAAAAGTAAAAATAAAAATAATTTTTTACCAAAACGGGAAAATATATAATATGCTGAAGGTCTTATGAACCGATGTGTTGAACAGTAGATATTTCGATGATTTAATGTGGTGTTAATGTTAATTTATACAACAAATTTGCTTTTTAAAAAAATATGTCTACTTTTGCTTTCGTAAAGTTATTGTTTAATCCCTAAAAAGCAAAAATTATGAAGAAGATTATTCTTGCACTTGTTGCACTGGTAATGGTGTGCAGCATTTCAAAAAGTTCATTTGCTCAGCTGAGCGATGAGGAGTACAATTATGTAACTATGGATCTGCGTGGTATCCTTAATCTTACCATGACAACTGATCCTCAGGTTGACTTTGTATTCAAAACAATTCAGGAGTACGAGCTTGGAATTACCAAGTTTAACGCAACCCTTCTCGAAGTGGATGCTACTCTGGCATGGGACCTGTTTGCTTATGCTTCAACCGATACACTGGTTCAGGTAGAAAGCTATTCCACTAACGGAAACCCAACACTTCCTGCAGAGGTACTCGAGATGCAATCAGATGTTGTATCTTCAGCTCCTGAAAACTTCAACTCATTCATTTCGTTGAAAGGTTTGGCAAATTCAGGTGTTACCGGTGGTGTGCCTAATGCCAACACTCAGTTCCTCGCAGGTGAATTTGGTACTGTAAGTGCCGGTGGTAGCGCTTTTGCTCCAGGTACTGCTGCTGCTAACCCCAGCACTCACAAGTTCCGCATCGACATGCGTCTGAAGCCAGGTATCCCTGCTTCTTTCCCGAACTCAACAGTTGCTCTTACTGCAGGTGGTAACAGCCAGGACTATGCTCAGGCTGGTTATTACTATGTAGAAGTAGTTTACACGCTTGTTGAAGACTTATAAAAGAAATTTCCTGAAAGTCCCCCTGTTTAAACGGGGGACTTTTTTATTTTAGCCTGATGAAAATGAGGTATGATTTAGGAAGAAAAGCCCGCCTTTTACTTCCTGTGCTCTTTGGGTTATTGTTAAATACAGCTGATGCACAAACCTTGAGTTTCGAGGCTAAAACCTCTCCATCAGTAGATTTTATCTTTAACTCTGTTCAGGACTACGAGAACGGGCTGGTACAGATGTCGGCTATAACATTAAATATCAATGTTACCGGAACCAATTGGGATTTATATGTTGGAGCTGAAACTACTAATCCCGGTCTATGGAATGTTACTTCCACCTATTCCGGGACAGGACAGATACCTACCATTGATCTGGTTGAACTGCGATTTAGAAATGTTAGTAATACTTCACAGGTAAACGGTTTCTTTAACCTGACAGATATTTCTACCCCCACATATATTATAGGTTCTGCAGCAGCACCTGACCCATCAGTCAGTTGCCCGGGAACCGGAACCAACCAACCGGGATCGTATCTCTCGGATCCTTCCTGCTATGAATTTGATGTGGATATCAGGATCAATCCTGATTTTAGCTATCAGGCAGGACTTTATACCCTTACAATCAAATATGTGATAGTAGAAGATTTGTAGTATGAACGAAAGATTACACCTGAAGATTTTGTTGCTTTTTATGATTAGCACCTGGATCACCATGCCTGTAAAAGCGCAATCCAATGCCGGCGGGCTGGAGTTCTCTTTTGTTCGCAAAAGTAAAAAGCAGACGGTGGATAAGGTGGCTTCTAACGTGTTTAAGATTGTCAATAATTCTGGCCTGAATAAAAAACTGATACTGAAGTATAATATTCCTGCCAACTGGAAAATGGTTGGCGAGCAGGAAATAGGAATTCTAATCTCGAAGGGCGACTCTGCCTTTATTCCCGTCAGGGTTATCCCGGATAAATCTGCTGAAGGAAACACCTCGTATAATATCGGAGTAGTTGTTGCTGATAATGGCTTAACGGTGGGCGGTGCATCCTACACCGTCAGGATTAACCGTATTTCTAACTGGACAGCGGATGTTCCTCAAAAGAAAGTATATTTTACAGCCGATTCCGATACCACCACCTTCAGGGTAAATCTTAATAATAAAGGTAATTCCACGGAAAACCTGCTGGTTACCCTTAAACCGGATATGGACCTCAGCTTTTCTGACCTGGATGGCAGCTCCGGTCAGCCATTATCCCGCGAGGTTTCATTGGCGCCCGGACAGGATTCGGTGCTTGTGTTTGTGCTGCGCAAAAAAGATGAAGACATGATGCTGAGAGCGGAAAGCCCGCGGCCTGAAAGAAATACAACTCAAAGTTCGGGAGTGCGCATTCATGTGAAAGAAACCGGAGCGAAATCAAAAAAACTCACCCGTACATGGAACGGTGGGATCCATGCATACACCGTGCCTTCGGATTATGATGTGGGCGAATCACTCCATGGGCATATCCCCATCACCATCGATTGGAATACATACAACATCCTGAAGTCAAACACCTATTCCCACCTTAGCATATATGGTGATGCACTGCTGAAAAACGAACAAAGTATAGCTTATTATTATCAGGCAAATTTTGCAAGTAATTATCTGCTTGCGGAATCATACCTGGGTGATTACCATTACCTGGGTTATAATTCAAAATATTTTGGTGCTGAAGTAGGAAATATTGGCGCACCGCGGAATAGTTATATGTTCAACGGGCAAGGTGTGAGAGCACATGCCAACTACAAAGGGCATATGATAGAAGGCATCTATGTGAAAAACCCGGAGTTGTTTGGCAACAGCAGAGTTACAGGTTATGGCGGAGGCTATTCCTACATCCATCAGGATGGGTTATTTAAGGTTAACACCTTTGTGCAGGAAAGAAAGGATGAAATCAGGAAGGTAGATTCACGCCTGGCAAAGGTGGAATCACATGTAAGGATAAATAAAAATCATTTTGTTAGGCTGGAGCTGGGTGGCAGCGAGGAATTACACTACTGGGACCCCACTGATGAGGTGAAGTTGCAGGGATACTCCTATAAGGTTGATTACCGTGGCGGGGTAAAAAGATTCCGGTATAATCTGAGAGCCTACGTGGGGTCAGAGACGTATCTGTCATATCGTGGAATTGAAAACTATTCGGGGCAGGTGCGCTATGGATTTAACAAAGGATATGCAGTAGCGGCAAGCTATAACCATCTAAATTATGAGCCGGAACTCTATTCGCAGGGAGAATTAATTCAACAATCGGTTTATACCCAGCGGGATATTTACCGACTGAGGTTCTCCAAATCAAATAAAAGCAGCAGTGTAGTCATCAGCCCGCAACACCAGGAGATCCGCTCGGCCATTATTCACAGCCAAAAGTCAGGGGTTGGTGTGGATTATCGCTATCGTCGTGATAAGTTTTTTACGATATCAACAAAGATGTTCGCCGGATATAATGATTTGCCCAATTATGATGTGGACGAGTTTTTTACTGCACGCTTCATGGGAAATGTAAGATACCGGTATTTTTCTGCAAACATCCGGTATTACTACGGGCCTTACCTCAGCCGTGAAAAAGTGGCTTTTGCTGAAACAGGCGAAAACCCGCAGAAGTTATTTGCCAATGTTTATTATGACTGGTGGTTCGGTAAGGATAAATTCCTGCTGAAAACCAACCTGAATTATAATTACTCCACCATGTATGAGCGATCGTTTTTAACTACCCGGCCCGAACTGTTTTATTATACCGAATCAAAATTCAGGTTCAGCATTTACGGACGTTTCGTTATGATGGATGAAACCCGTGCGGCCTTCAACCAGGGGTTTAACAATCAGAATTTTGTTCCTGAAAATATCCACCAGATTAATTATGAATTCGGTTTCGGAATACGTAAAGATATTTTTATACCCGCGGGATTCGGGAAAAACTCCGATCTGGAAGTTATAGCGTTTAAAGATGTGAATGGCAACGGAAAGCAGGATCCGGACGAACCAGGACTGGGGAACATGTTGTTGACAGTGAGAGAAGTGAAAGAAGACAGCGTGCTGCAGGAAGATGATTTTGCTATAAAAAAATATGAAACCATTACCAATGATGACGGACGTGCGGTGTTTTCCAATATGCCGCGTGGCGAATATGTGCTAAAGGCCATACCGCTGGAGTCGATGGGTGGCTGGTATGATGGCAAAACCATGTATGTTACCCTTAACGGGAACCGTAAACTTCATCTCCCACTCAGCAAAGGCGGCAGGATCAGTGGGCAACTGTCAGTAGAGAAAGCCAATTTCTCCCGCTTTGATAATAAGGTTAACGTATCCAACATCAGGGTTACTGCTTTTCGTGAGAATGGAAAATCATTCAGTACGCTTACTGACGGGCAGGGCCGGTTTAACCTGTATGTTCCCTCAGGATCATATGTTGTTACACTTAATGAAGCTGCGCTGGGCAATTCCTTCAGGGTTGTTCAGAATAATCAGACCATTGAACTCACCGGTAGTGTTGACAACATCAATGTGAACTTTTATGTGGTGGAGAAGCAGCGTAAGATCAAGGTTAAAAAGTTTGATAAAGTAGGAGGAATAAAACCTTCAGAAGATAAAAAAGAACCGGAACCCGCGGAAAATGATACTACGCTTGAAAATGTAGCCCCACAGGATACTTCAGAACTGTTACAGCAAGAACCCGTGGAGCTACAGGAAGATACCCCTGCAACCGGAGCAGCGTTGCAGCAGGATACCTCAGCAACTGTTGGTGAATTGCAGGATGGTGAAGGCAGCTCATCATCTGAAGCAGGAGCCGGGAATACAGGTGAAGCTGAAGGATACATCCCTGTTGAGGAATTTAATGAAGAAGGAAAAATTTATGCTGTTCAGCTGATTCCGGTTCAGAAAGAAAGAAAGAAACCGGAGGATTTTAAGGAAGCTATGAAAATTGCCGGAGATGATCAGATATTTTGTCTTCCAAATCCTGAAGGGAATTATATTTTTGTAGCCGGGAAATATGAAAAGCAGAGGAAGGCATCCCGGTTGCAAAAAAAGCTTAAAGATGCTTACCCTCAGGCAAAAATGATTGAAGTAGTAGAAGGTAACCTGATAAAAGAAATATAATTATGAAGCGATCACTAATTTTAACACTTAGCCTGCTAATGCTAAT
>JBEPXQ010000047.1:0-8848 GCA_041641835.1 Bacteroidales bacterium | reverse complement strand
AAACAGCACCGCCAATTGCCTGTATGATTATGATTTCACTGTCAGTAATTCATGTATGGATAAGGATGTGACTTTCACGCTCGACATTACTGATGCCAACAATAATTCGTGGACAGAAACCTTCATCGTACATATATATGGCAATTCCAGCTACTGCAGCGGGACCACAACTATCACCACCACATCCGGGACATTCAGTGATGGTAGCGGGACAAATGATTATGCTGACGATTCCGACTGCAAATGGCTGATACAACCTTCCGGTGTTTCTTCCATCACACTTAATTTTACCAGTTTCGACACCGAATCAGGTTATGACCTTGTGAAAGTATATGACGGTTCCACTACTTCAGCTTCACTGCTGGGAACCTTTTCCGGTAGTTCTCTTCCTTCTGCAGTAAGCTCAACCGGCGGAACCATGCTGGTTCATTTCACCTCGGATTACAGCAATACTGCTGATGGATGGGTGGCTTCATTTACCACAGGCAGCAGTAATCAGCCGGAGGTAATATTTGAATCGGGTGTGATTGATGATGACAACAACGAGCAAAGCAGCGGTAATGATGACGGCTATGCCGATGCCGGAGAGACCATTGAATTCCTCCTGGAGCTGAAGAATGTGGGAAACGCGACCGCTTATGGAGTCTCTGCACATATTTCAACCACCGATCCTGACCTGACTATTACGGATGCAGATGAAGATTTCGGTGACATCAGCCCTCAGGGAACCGCCTGGTGCAATTACGATTATGATATAGAGATCAGCAGTACATGTCCTACAAAAACTGCAGATATTATTATGACCATTACCGATAATAACGGTCATACATGGACAGAAACACTGGTGCTGTACCTTTATGGTACCTCCACTGCATATTGCAGCGGGTTGACTACCCTTACTGCAAGTTCCGGCAGCATTGATGATGGCAGCGGTGGAAGTGATTATGGTAATGACTCCGACTGCCGCTGGCTGATTAATCCAACAGGAGCAGCTAATGTTAGTCTTACCTTCACCAGTTTCGATACGGAAGATGGTTACGATTACGTGAAGATTTATGATGGTAACTCCACCAGCGATCCTTTGCTGGGTGAATACTGCGGCTCATCAATCCCTCCGGCTATAACCTCCTCCGGAGGGCAGATGCTGGTTAGTTTTATCTCTGATTATGACATAACAGCAGCAGGCTTTTCTGCATCATACACTTCCGGGGGAACAGGAATTATGGAGTTCAGCCATGAGAACATCAGCATATATCCCAACCCCGGCAATGGTAATTTTACGCTGAGTGTGGAAGATTTCAGGGGCGGACAAATTAACCTTCAACTTATCAATATGCAGGGACAGGTGATTTACAGCAAAGACCTGAAAAACCTGGCTGCCGGTAACTTCAAAAAAAATATACGACCAGGCAACATAGCTTCAGGAATCTATTACCTCGATATTGTATCTGATGACATGCAACTGAGAAAAAAGCTCGTGGTTTATTAAGAATATCCTCTTCGTGGATGGTTTGTGGTTTGACATATCGTAAGGGGCCTTTTAATTGTTAACCCTGGTGTGATGAAGCATCACAGCATTACACATGCTTATTTTGTTAAATAATCGTCCGTATAGATTATTTTTCAGAATTATCTTTAACTTTAGCCTTTATTTATTTTTCATCAATATCAGTTCAAATGAACCGAGCCATGACAGTAACTTAGACACACACACGCATGATTATAAAGAACCTAAAATATTGCGCAGCAGGAGTCTTGCTTATCATGGCGAGCTCCTCCCGCCAACGGCGGGGACAATTAAAATCAAAATTATAAACAGATGAAAAAACATTCTTTACTCTTCTTCAAAATGAAAGAAATAGTACTGCTGGCTTTGGCAGTATTTCTTATTTATCAAGGTAAAGCCGCCACTGTTGATTCAGAATCAGCCAAAGAAGTGGCCCGAGGCCTGTTTTATGAGCGCTCGGCTACTGTAAGCGATTTTAATAATTTACAGGCTTCCATTGTTAAAACCGAATTAAAGCAGGATACCGCACTTTATTACGTAATAAGCGTCAACAGCCAATGGCATGCGGTTATTTCAGCAGATAATGCTATTTACCCGGTGATCAGCTACAGCTTTCACCCGTATCCCGAAACAGAGCTGCCGCCGGCATATGTCGCCTGGATGGAAAATGTACGGGAACAGATACTGTTTGCTTTACGTAATAACCTGCAGGCTGACCAGGCCATATCTGAAGAATGGAATTACTACAGCAGTCATCAAAAAATAGATAAATCGCAGGTGAAAGCCGTAGCACCGCTGTTATCGAGCAGCTGGCATCAGGGCCCTCCCTATAATAATAACTGCCCGTCATCGCTAACCTCAGTATATCCCAACAATCACGTGCCTGTAGGCTGTGTGGCAGTAGCCATGGGGCAGATCATGAACTACTGGCAGTACCCGGTGGCAGGTAGCGGGAGCCATTATTACACTTCAAATTATGGATATGAGTATGCTGATTTCGGCGGTACTACCTATGACTGGACAAATATGCCTGCCGCTGCCACTACTTCCAGTCCGCCTGCAGCACAGGCTGCTGTGGCAGAGCTGCTCTACCATTGCGGGGTGAGTGTGGATATGATGTATGGTGACAGTGCTTCAGGTGCTTATTCATCAGGTGCAGCTTTCGCGCTGATGAATTACTTCAACTATATGCCAAACCTTACGGTGGAATATAGAAATACAACCAGTAACTGGGATGCTAAAATCAAAAATGATATAGATAATGGTTTGCCAATATTCTATGCTGGCTCCGGTACAAGTGGAGGCCATGCTTTTGTGTTGGACGGCTATCAGGGTAGTAATAACCAGCACTATCACTTCAACTGGGGCTGGGGCAGTAATTTCAATAATTATTGTTATCTCTCCAACCTTAATCCTGCAGGAACAAGTAGCAATTTTTCGCTTTCACAGGAGGCTATCTTTGGCATCGAACCAATGAACAGCCTGCAGGTGAGTTCGCAGAGTGTTCTACTTTCTTCACAGGCTTCCTCCAGCCAGTCAGTAACGGTTACTGCCTCCACCAACTGGACCATCAGCTCATCGGCTTCGTGGCTAAGCATAAGCCCTTCCGGTGGTTCGGGCAACGGCAGCATTACTTTCACTGCTAACTCGGCCAATACCAATTCGTCCAGCAGAACAGCTATTGCTACTTTGTCGGGTAACGGCATTAGTCATATGATTACCATTACACAGCATGGAACTCAGTCTGCTGCAACCTCAGACTGGTTCAGTCCTGCTGAAGATCTGATCAATGATTTTTATGGTACACCCGGGCTGGCGTCACTATATATCAATCCACTGTTGGTCGATTCGCTTATGACATATATCAATTCCCTTAATCAGGAAGATTATATTTCAAGCCACCATGTGGGAGCTGTGTGTGACCCGTACTCCTTGCTCTACAGTAATCCGCTAAATGATACTTCAGGATACGTACTTGATTCGCTTTATATTGGAGGTATTTACGATGTTGTGAACAGTAGTTATACAGATACCCTGATATTTGAGATCGTACATAATCAGCCAAACGCTTCACCATCCTTTGTGGGCGTTTTTATACCAATGACACCTGATACACTTAGATTTAGCCCTCCTGAAATAAGTGGTAGTTCAGTACAGTCAGGCTGGAAAGCAAAACTCACAGATCCTAACACGATTATATTAAAAAAGCCTTTAACAATAAGTGATTCATCAAACCTTATCCACTACGTGGATGTGCCTGATATTAATGTTGCTGCCGGAGAAGTAGTAGGGGTTAGTATTACTTTTAAACCGGGCTACTCCTATTCACTCGGCGACACCATGTATGATTACAATAGTGGTACAGCCATCCACAACTCATTCCGAAATTATTTATACGCCAGTAATGACCCAGTGGCATATCCCAATTTGTTTCTGGACCCCTTCAATAATATGGGCAGGTATAACACTTCCTATTCCATTTATACTGAAGGACGTTATGGTACATATCCAAATTCATTATTAAACTCCATAATGTATCCCCAGCTGGATCAGGGAAATGTTATCGGGTTTAAGCTGGGGACATCCACATCTACCTTAAGTGTCAGCCCTAATAATATAACCCTTGCTCAAGCTGCAAGCAGCAGTCAGGATGTGGTTATCAGCAGCGGTGGCAGCTGGACAGTCTCCACAAGCGCCTCATGGCTAAGCGCAGCACCGGCAGCTGGTAATGGGAATGATACTGTTGTTATTACTGCAACCACTGCGAATACATCCACTAATCCGCGACTGGGAACAGTTACTGTTACCGGATCAGGAACTACCAAAACCATTGCTGTTACACAGGAAGCAGCACAATTGGATGTGATCCCTGTGAATATCCTACTTAGCCATACCGCCAACTCCAGTCAGGTGGCAGTTGTCAGCTCAAATGTGAGCTGGACGGCAGGCACAGGCACATCCTGGCTAAGTGTATCACCCTCATCAGGCAGTGGCAACGGGAATCTTACAGTAACAGCTACCTCGGCAAATACAGGTACTACATCCCGCACCGGGACTGTAACATTAATAGGCGGCGGCATCACTACTACAATATCTGTTAGTCAGCAGCCGGTAACCTTAAATGTAGCTCCGCAGACGCTTACTATTGGCGCCTCGGCAAATATGTCAGAAGCTGTGGCCGTAACATCCAATATAAACTGGACTGCCACCACCGGTACTGCCTGGCTCAGTGTTTCCCCGGCAGGAAGCACCGGCAATGATTCGGTAGTTATCACGACCACCTCGGCAAACTCTGGTTCGGCAATACGGACAGGAACCGTGGTGATCTCAGGCAGCGGGATTAACCGAACTATCACGGTTAACCAGGAGGTTTCCCAACTATCACTAAATCCGCAAAATATTTCTCTTGGGGCATCAGCAAATGCTTCCCAGACAGTGAGTGTAAGCTCAAACATTAACTGGACCGCCACGGCCAATAATACCTGGCTGAGTGTGAGCCCCGCAGGAGGTGCGAATAATGGCAGCCTGGTTATCACTGCACTTTCAGGCAATAATGGCAGCGCGGCACGTGTGGGTACTGTAACCCTCAGCGGTAATGGTTTGTCAGAAACCATCAACGTTACACAGGAGGCTGCGCAACTTAGCCTTAGTCCGCAGAGCATAACCCTTGGTAACAGTGCCGGGGCCAGTCAGACTGTAACACTCACCAGTAATATTTCCTGGAGTGCTAATTCAGGGACCTACTGGCTGGATGTTACACCGGCCAACGGGAGCAACAACAGTACTCTGACGCTTACGGCAAATGCTGCCAATTCTTCGGCCACCTCCCGCAGCGGAACCATAACCGTTACCGGCAACGGGCTCACGGAAACTATCAGCGTTAGCCAGGAGGGATCGCAAATAAGTGTCAATCCTCAGAGTATAACACTTTCTGATACTGCCTATTCCAGTGAGGTGGTGAGTATTAATTCCAATTTCGCCTGGAGTGTAAGCAGTCCGCAGTCATGGCTTTCTGTCAGCCCGGCTTCCGGTACAGCAAACGGCAGCATTACCATCACGGCTCTTTCTGCCAACACCGGTACCTCAGTTCGGACGGGCAGCGTTATAGTGGATGGCAACGGGCTGTCGGAAACCATCAGCATAACGCAGGAGACATCAGTAGGAGTGGAGGAGAAAACTCAGCAGGAGCTTATCAGCATCTATCCGAACCCCAACACGGGTAGTTTTTATCTAAAGATGGAGCATGCAGCTGCTACACGAATCAACATCAGGATATTCAGCGTTCACGGGCAGCTTATACATGCTGAAGCCGTTACGGGCGGCACTGGCAATCAGCTGCACAGGATTAAGGTGGAGAATCTGACTTCCGGCATGTACTATCTGGATGTAAGCGCAGACAATTACCAGGAGCGTAAAAAACTGGTGATCTACCGCAGGTAGCCAAAGCGGCGGAGGGCATTTGCTACAGATGCCCTTCGCCGCCTATTCCAGGCGGTTGGGTGAAATCCTTAAAACACGTCAAAAAACGGCTTTATTTTTATTATCTTTGCCCCGTTTTCCACGGCCCGGTAGCTCAATTGGATAGAGCGTCAGATTCCGGTTCTGAAGGTTGGGGGTTCGATTCCTCTCCGGGTCACCAGACAGGACAAGTTCACATTTTGATGAGCTTGTCCTTTTTTGTTGTCCTGTATAGTGCTGGCTAATTGGAAAATATGACAGACAACAGCATTTAGCTTAGGGGTTCGATACTTGATTTTTTTCACAAACCCAAAAAGGCTTATACAAACGGCACGGGCCTTTTCTATTTCTGTAGTTTTTTTATTAGGGCGGCTTAACGGTCTGCGGCTGCAATCCCGCGGCATCTCAGGCAGTGGCTGCAGCCGGTGGACAACGAGCTCCCTGTGGTCGCTGTTGCCACCAGGCAGCCACTATGCCTTCGCCACCACGGGGATTTCCGCCTCCGCCCGGCCGCGGTGCTCAAGGCAGGGATGTTAACAGATACGCTTCCGCGCACTTCGTGTTCCAACAGTCATCAGGTGAGCTATCCACTATATGAACCATTTCGGTGGAAACCTGGAAACAGTAGTCATTTCCAACCTAATGCCAAAGCGCTTGCTTGTGTATTGCCGGAGGTTTATTCATCAAAACATAGCGCAGATAAACTATCACAAAAACTTTGGGTAGAAGCTTCTTCCTCCAGGATGATGTTATGGCAGCACAGAAGTGCCATGGCTAAAAGTCCGGAATTTATCTGTAAATAAATTTAAATTGATTATTTTCGCAACCATATGTAAACTTTAAATGTATTTGTAAAAAATGATTAGAAAAGTATTAATTACAGTATTACTGGTTGCATCTGCTTCATTAATAGCGAAGAGCCAGGACAAAGACGCAAGTTTCAAACCGTTTAACAAGATAGTTTTAGACCTTGGCGCTGTTCCAATGAGCATAACAAATACAGACGATATGCAGTTCTACGCTTACAGTTTAGCATTGGGATATCAGTTTAACGACCGGATTGATATTCGAATAAATGTTGATCAGTTTAATTTTTCATACCAGAATTACGAGTTTATGAGTGAAAGATATTCTGCAGAAAGGTTAATAGGATTATCGATTGGGTCTAACGTGACTGTTTTTAGACCTAAAAAGGATTCATTCTTTGCAAATTCAACCCTGGGTTTAGTGGGGAAATTTGGAGCCGGAATATCACCAAAGTACAAGGAGCAGGAATCGCTGTTTGGGGATTTATCACTTAGAGCCAATATTGGAAAAGTGCCATACTTTGGATTAGGGGTAAATTATCAATTCTATGGCAATACATATAAAGAAAACCATATAGGTTTATATTTCACTTTCGGATTGAATATCTAAGCATACGCTCTCGACAGCATTCATATCTGCAAAAAACCAATCAACGGGAGGGTGTAAGCACCCACCCGTTTATTTAACAAACCGGCAGCCTAAGCTTAATAACCGAGCGACACCGTCGCTGTGATACTACAAAGGTTGCGACATCAGGCCGTAATGGAGGGGATTTCCCGGCGAGCCAATGAAAGTTAAAGACCTGCCAGCGTCCGACCGCAGGGAGGTCCTGACAGCGTCTGATTACATCCTTCCAGTTCTTCTGCCGTTCCTGTGGAGCTAAGGTTCGAACAATTGCACATACCTGCTACCATACTTTCGTCCGTGTCTTGATGAATCCGATGCTTTGCAGCCATGCGGAATCCGAAATCTTTACCCCGTGAAACCTCTTCCTGTTTCAACGGGGCGAAATCAAACTCCGCTCAGCCGAATTGGCATTCCCGCAGCCTAAGCTCAACAACCGAGCGATGCTGCCGTTTTCACAGGCGTGGTGGTTTTTCCATTTTTCCCCATCTCCATACCTTGACCTTGTCATGTCGAAGGTGTTTTTATCGAAGCGAAGCGCAGATAAAAATATCCTGAGACATCTCCAACAACGGTAATAAAGCCTATACAAGATATTGTGATAGTAAACGAACAATCGCTACGCTATATTTATCAACGATAATCAGAAAACAATCAGAATAAGGTAATAAGGTTACTGATTTAAAGTCCGTACACTTTGTTACTAAGGTTTTTTAAAAAAATAAGGTAAAATTAGGCGTGCAAGCAAGAGGCGTCGCAATTCAGCCAGCATCTGGCATGTTTTAAAAAGTGGAACGACTGAAAAGTCCTTTGTACATGATTCTGAATACTATGAATTGCTCATCGGAAAGGAAAACACGAAAAACCTTATTTTCAAATTAAACCTTAGTAACCAGAGAAAAACCCTATGATCACCCAAACCTTATTACCTTATTTTGTTCAGCTAAAGTCAGTCATTCTGTCTTTTTCTTTGCCTGAGAACGTATAAAGTGTTTGCCAGTCGACATGTTGTTCTATGAAGTCTTTCCTGAAGGGTAAATACTGCATACTGAATCTTGCTGTGTTTCATTTTGTGCGACGGTACGCCTTCACAAATATAAAACATAGATAGCATAGTGAATTCTGCTACGCATCTTCTCCAACAACGGTAATAAAGCCTATACAAGATATCCTGATAGTAAACGAACAATCGCTACGCTATATTTATCAACGGTAATCAGAAAACAATCAGAATAAGGTAATAAGGTTACTGATTTAAAGTCCGTACACTTTGTTACTAAGGTTCATTAAAAAAATAAGGTTAGATTAGGCGTGCAATCAAGAGCCGTCGCAATTCAGCCAGCATCTGGCATGTTTTAAAAAGTGGAACGACTGAAAAGTCCTTTGTACATGATTCTGAATACTATGAATTGCTCATCGGAAAGGAAAACACGAAAAACCTTATTTTCAAAT
>JBEPXQ010000046.1:0-8987 GCA_041641835.1 Bacteroidales bacterium | reverse complement strand
AAGAGAATTTGGATTGGAATACCTGTATAGGATCAGGTATCCTTAATAAACTTTGTTTCTATTATGACACACTCATTCGATTTTGGTTGGCTGAATTTGTCAAAGCTTTTAACTTTTTATGAATTTCATTCTTACCGGCTTGTTTTTTATATCCATCTCCAGCAAGTAACTTCCTGAAGACAAGTTGCTGACATTTATTTTATGCTTATTTACACCATTGCTTAATTGCATTGATTTTATCAACCTGCCTGTTATATCGTATATCCTGTAGCTTTCCGGCAATTGCTCTTCAGCTTCAATTATGATAAAATTACCTGCCGGATTCGGATAGATATCTACCTTTTCTCTCTGTGTTTCGTCAATTCCTGATACATATACTACCCCGGTGTCTGAGGAACTACATCCTAAATTGGTAGTTATCTTCAGAACTGGATTATACGATCCTCCGGGGTAATAATGCCAGGGGTTCTGTACGCTTGAAGAATCACCGTCGCCAAAATACCACTTCCATGAAGTGATATACTGGATAGTGTCATTGATTATACTTTCATCTGTAAAATATACGTCACCAAATTGCGGATATGCTAAGTCTGGTGAAAAATCAGCCACAGGTTCTTCTCCAATTAATATATTGAAAAGTATATCGGCCTGACAACCGCTTACTGAATCAATAACCAGCAGCTTTGGGTGATAAATCCCTGGTGAGGTATAAATGTAGCTTATGCTGTTTTGATTAGAATAAATCTGGGGAGTAATTTGCCATTCTGTATAAAAGGCTGAAGAATCTATATGGAAAGCAACCTGTGTGGATCCACATGATTTCCTGGGTGATACTGAATACGCTGGCATCATAAAAACATCACCCGCGTAAATAGTATCGGTATAAACATCCTGGCAGGAACCATGATCTACCGTAAGCTTAATTTCATAGTCACCTTTTAAATAAAACGTATAGTCGAGCCAGCCGCTTGTTTCTGCAACCGGATTCCCATTAATTTCCCAATTATAAATTGCCCAGGGGTCTGAAATGGGTGTGTTTATAAATTGTACAGGTTGTTTTCGACATATTGTATCAGAAGGGGATGTGAAGGTGGCATCAGGGGGAGGAACAACAGTCAACCGTATAGTGTCCGTTAACTGATGATCATAGGTGCTTACCGTTATTAGCGTATCATAGCTAAATCCTTTTTGCGGGAAGGAAAACCAAATATCCTTCATCCCTGTTTTATTGCCCGACCAGGTGAAATCATCCTGTTGGTATCCTGTTCTGTTTATGAAAAGCTCGATTTGATCCATTCCCCATGTATCGTATCCATCACCGGAGAATTGCAATTGTGCGAATCTGAATCGCGTGGATATTGCAAAAGCTGAATCAGGGAAACTGCACCTGTAATAATTCCAGTAATATAACTCGCTATTAAGCTGGCTGGAGAGTGTTGGGTGTGGTTCCCAATAGGTGCCGCTACCAGGAACAGAAGTGAAAAATGCCAGGCTGTCAGCATTTTTCCCTGTAGGCTCTATATTCGGCCCTTCAAAGTTTTTCCATGTCTGCCCCTGGTCGTGTGAATATTGAAGACGAACGCCATCGTTTTGACCATCCGGAGCTTCGCAACTGCCTGCCTGCTGTTCTTTACCGTATTTTAACCAGAAGCTTAATGTTACTTCAGTGGCATTAACAATATCAAAATCAGGCGATTGCAATTCTCGTGATTGGTTAAGGGGGCTATTCATCCAAATATAATTATGAAAAGGGCCATTTCCACAAGTATTATTTGAGATAATATAGTTAGACAAAGCCATAAAGCTACCTGTAGTTCCATTATTAAAATCCCAGCTGAAAGTTTCTGTTTTTCCGGGCATTCGCACTGACATACTTATTGAATCCCCTCCGCAAACAATGGAATCGCTTGCCTCAATAAAAATTTGGTTCTGAGAAAGGAGGCTGAAATTCATCAGGGAAAAGGCCAGAAATAGTAATACGTAGAGTTTTCTCATGATAAAATAGTTTTTTGGTTTATTAAAAGACACAGCATTAACACTTTAGTTGGTTGCAAGTAGAGTTTAGTTCGTTTTTTATATTTTTAAATTATAAAAAAAGGCTACCGGGAATATTGGTAGCCTTTTTTGAAGGAGAGAGATTTGATAAGGGAGATTGAATTTGATTGGTCTTTATCTTTTTATGAATTTCATTCTTACCGGCTTGTTTTTTATTTTCATCTCCAGCAAGTAACTTCCTGAAGACAAGTTGCTGACATTGATTTTATGCTGATTTACACCAGTGCTTAATTGTATTGATTTCATCAACCTGCCTGTTATATCGTATATCCTGTAGCTTTCCGGCAATTGCTCTTCAGCTTCAATTATGATAAAATTATCAGCAGGAACCGGATACACTTTCAGCCCCTTTTGGCTGAGCTCATCCAGGCCCGTTACTACCTGCAGCAAAGTGGAGTCCGTAGCCTGGCATCCTATATCTGTAGTAATAGTAAGCTTAGTATAAAAATTACCTGTGGAAGTATAATCGTGTGAAGGATTTTGAAGCTGGGAAGACTGTCCGTCGCCGAAATCCCAGTGCCAGGAGCTGATCTTCTGGATAGTATCTGCTATTACGCTCTGATCAGTGAAATCCACAGTTGGTTGTTGCAGTGAAATAGTGGTTGGGCTGGCATCAAAAGCCGCTAAGGGCTGGCTTCCTATCCTGATATCAAATATAATATCCGCCTGGCAGCCTGTGGCAGGATTTGTAACCACCAAACGGGGATGATAAACGCCCGGATTATTGTATTTGTAAGACATTTGATTTTGTGTGGAATACAATTGAGGATTGATGTGCCAGGTATTCAGGTAGCCCGAAGGAGCAATGCTAAAATCTACATCTGTGGGTCCGCAGCTACTAACCGGATTCACTGAATAGACCGGCATCTGAAAACCGGGCTTTACATAAATGTCATGTGTAAATACATCAGAACAAGCTCCATTATCCACAGTTAATTCAATTTCGTAATTTCCGGTTTGCGCAAAAGAAGTATCCAGCCAGGCTGTTGTTTCTGGAATGGATTGTTGGTTGATTTTCCAGCTATAGGTATAGCCCGGATTATCGGTAAAGGCATTGATAAACTGAACCGGCTCCGTTGTACAGATAGTGTCAGGCAGGGAGCTGATAGCTGCATCTGGTTTTGGAAGTACTGTAACTGTTATACTGTCGAAGATTGTAGTATCGGTAGAGTTATAAATGTAAAATGTAGAGTCGTATGGGGTTGATTTTTCCGGTAAAGAAAATGTTGCATCAAGGCCTGTCATATTACCGGTCCATAAGATTTCATTGGGTACATTCCCTGTGAAGGCATAAATTTTTACTTCATCAATTCCCCAGGCATCAAAACCATCATTACTGGTTGACAACTGTGCCCATCTAAACCTAATCGTACTTGTTAAAACACTATCAGGTAATTGGCAAAAATACTCATTCCAGTAATAGAGTTCATTGGTCTGCTGAGCTTGTTGGCCATTAGTCGGTTGCCAGTATCCTCCTGAGCCTGGAACCAGGGTGTTAAAAGGTGGTGAAGTAGAGTTGTTTCCCACAGGTGATTTGGAAGTACCAGGAAAATCATGCCAGCTAGTTCCATTGTCATTTGAATATTGAAGATGTACACCTTCGTTAGCCTGGTCAGGATCCTCGCAATTTCCTGAACCCTGTACCCGCCCGTAACGCATCCAGAAGTTAACAGCTACACTGTTAGCATTGCTAAGATCATAATCAATTGAAGTGAGTGTTCTTCTATTTGAAGGAGTTGTTCCTACCCATAAATGAGCTCCAGATTTGCCAGGGCCACAAGGGTTATTGAAAACCGGATTAGCGGCTGTGGAACTCCATCCTTGACCTATCAAGCCATTATTGAAGTCATTGTCAAACGTAGTGAGAGTTCCGGCAATTTTTGCTGTCAGGTCGATAGTTGTTCCACCACATATAGTGAAATTTGTCGTGTCTATCTGAATTTGAGCCCTTGACTGGACTGCAAATCCTGCAATAAATAATAGGGAAAATAATAGTGCCTTTAAGGTGTAGGTATTTTTCATGTGAGTTGGTTTTTAATGTTTGTTTAAATGACACCATTTTAAATACCATGGTTGTTTTTTTATTAAGGAAATTTAAAGGCCTATTACATATTATTGAAATAGCAGAGTTTGATATGTATTTTTTTATATGATGATTAATCCGGTGCAGATCCTATTTTTTTTATACAGTATTTCCAGATAGTAAATTCCCGGCGAAAATCCACTAATATCAATCCGGTATATATTAGACAGCCCGCCTTCATATCTGCCTGTAAGTAATAACCTGCCGTAAGTGTCGTATATCCTGTAGCTTTCCGGCAATTGCTCTTCAGCTTCAATTATGATAAAATTATCAGCAGGCACGGGATACACTTTCAGCCCGTTTTGGCTGAGCTCATCCATTAATCCATTTGATCCGGGAAGAACGGTAATGATTATGCTGTCAGAATATACTGGTGCAGGGGTGTAACTTACTTTGATCACTGTATCATAGGCAATTCCTTTATCAGGAAACACATACTGGGCACTTAATCCCGGTTGGTTCCCATTCCATTGGAACTGTGACAGGGCTGGCTCATTTTTATGTAACGTTACTTTTATTTCGCCTATGCCCCAGGTATCATAACCTATACCATAATCATTATTATTAAAATTCATTTGTATCCAGCGAATGCTGGTTTGTGAAGTGAGTGCTGATGCAGGTAGCTTACAGTTGTATTTATTCCAGAAAAATAGTTCATTTTGTGCTGAAGGGCCGGGGTATGGATTCCAGTATCCACCGCTTCCCGGTTGCTGGGTTACATAAGGAGGAGTGTTGGATGTATTGCCCACCGGTTTGGTATCCGGTCCGGGAAAGTCTGTCCAGTTCTGGCCGTTATTCACACTGTATTGAAGGTGTACTCCTTGCTGTTGTCCGGATGGACTTTCACAGTTGCCTGAATCAATATCCTGCCCGTATCTCATCCAGAAAGATACACTTACGCTATCCGCGTTGGTTAAATCGAAGATAGCGCTTCGCATGTATCGCTGAGAAGTTGGCGTAATACCAATCCAGTAATGGGAATAACCCGGGCCCGGCCCGCATGGACTATGAAAAACAGGGTTTGCTTGTGTGGAACTCCAGAATGCATTACCAAATCCATTTTGCATTGTATCTGTCAGTATTTTATTGCTGTCAATGCTGCTTGTAGCAGTCAGCTTTACCGTGTCGCCGGCATAGATGCTAAAATTGCTGGTATCAATCTTAAGTAATTGCTGGGAGTGTGTGGGCAGCCGGAAAAGAATGATAAGCGGCACCAGGAAGAAGAATAGTTTTTTCATTGCTGATTCTTTTGGATGATGTATATTTTATAGACCCGTATATTTAGTAATAAGTTTAATGTATAAATAAAAAAAGCCCTGAAGCAATGTGAGTTTTCACATTGTTCCAGGGCACCTCCCTTAAATTACAGCTATGATTTTATTTAAAGACGATATTCGGCCGGGCCGTCGTCTTTTCACAATAATGGCATCTTAGTTTCAGCTCCTCTTCATTCTGTTTGTTCAAAACAGTGAATGTTGTAGGAACTTCCTGATTATTTGTAATGCATTTCGGGTTAATACACTTTACTACATTAGAAATCCGGTCAGGAATTTCAAGGTTAGTTTTCCGAACAACTTCAAATTCCTTGATCTCTATCATAGTAGCTTTAGGGGCAATCAATGCCACTTTGTTCACCTCTTCCGATTCAAAATACCGGTTTTCAACTTTAATAATTCCTTTCTTACCGTACTTTTTACTTTCAAGGTGAATTCCGCTATAAAGCGGGTCATCCGAATTATCCAGATCCAGGATGCGGATTACCTGAAAAACACTGTCAGACGGCAGGTGATCAATTACCGTCCCGTTTTTTATGGCTGATACTTTTAGTTCTTTTCGTTCCATTACACTCCAAGTATTGTGGTTAATAATGCTTCTCTAACATACACGCCGTTGAGCGCTTGCTGGAAATAATATGCTTTTGGGCTGCTGTCCACATCTTCGCTTATTTCATTTACCCTTGGCAGGGGATGAAGAACTTTGAAATTGTCTTTTGAAGTTTCCACCATATCCCTTGTGAGGACATAGGAATTTTTCACCCGTTCATATTCCATTGGATCGGCAAAGCGCTCACGTTGGATGCGGGTCATATAGCAGGCATCTACCTGAGGAATTACTTCTTCCAGGTCGGTGTACTGGTGGTAGGTGAGATTCTTTTCTTTAATATAGCTTTTCACAGCGCTGGGGAGTTTTAGCTCGGTTGGCGAAACCAGGTGGAAAGTAGCATTAAACATGGTCATGGCAATCACCAGAGAGTGCACTGTGCGTCCGTATTTCAGGTCACCCACAAAAGCCAGGTGCAGGTTATCCAGTGTTCCCTGTGTTTTGCGGATAGAGTATAGATCAAGAAGACATTGAGTAGGATGCTGATTGGCACCGTCGCCGGCATTAATGATTGGCACTGAAGCTACTTCTGATGCCCAGCGTGCCGAACCATCCAGCGGGTGTCGCATTACGATCAGGTCCGAATAATTACTCACTGTCATGATGGTATCCTTCAGCGATTCACCTTTTTTCACACTGGAAGTGGACGCGTCAGTAAAACCAACAATTTTGCCGCTAAGGCGGTTGATAGCGCTCTCAAAGCTCAGCCGCGTGCGCGTGGAAGGCTCAAAAAACAAGGATGCAATTACATGATCCTTCAGCAATGGCTGCGAGGGATTCTTTTCAAAATCCTCAGCACGGTCAAGGATGCGGATAAGCTCCTCCTTGCTGTAGTCATTAATCGAAATTAAGCTTTTGTTCTTCATCTGTATTTTTATTTAATCAATTGCCATAAAAAAAGGAGTTGAAAAAAAGGCGACTAAAAAAGCCGCCTTTAAAAAATATTTATTTCAGATTGTGTTTTTCAACAAAATCGTCAATTACCTCTTCCAGGTTCGGAAACCCGATTTCCTGCAGGTCATAGTAAACACGGGTATTTGGTTTTGTGATGTTGATCACTCTGTTCAGGTCAATAGGAGTACCAATTACCACGGCATCACAATCGGTGTTGTTGATTGTTGTTTCCAGGTCTTTAAGCTGTTGCTCGCCATAACCCATGGCTGGCAGCAGTGTTCCGATATTTGGATAGATCTCGAAAGTCTCTTTCAGTTTACCTACTGTAAATGGTCGCGGGTCAACCATTGTGCTGGCACCGAATTTCTGAGCGGCAACCGTACCGGCACCTATCTTCATCTCACCGTGGGTTAGCGTTGGGCCATCTTCCACTACCAGCACGCGTTTACCTTTAATTACTGATGGATCATCCACCTTGATAGGGGAAGCACCATCAACAACAGTAGCCTTAGGCGCAACCTTCTCGATATTTTCACGCACAATCTGGATATTCTCCGGAGAAGCACTGTCCATTTTATTGATCACAGCTACATCAGCCATGCGCAGGGTAGTCTCACCCGGGTAATAATTCAGCTCATGTCCTGGTCGGTGCGGGTCAACCACAGTCACTGTCAGGTCGGGTTTATAGAAGGGGAAGTCATTGTTTCCACCATCCCAAAGCACTACGTCACAGCCATCAGGATCTTTTTCTGCTTCACGCAGGATAGCTTCATAATCCACACCGGCATAAATTACATTACCACGCACTACGTGTGGCTCATATTCTTCCATTTCCTCGATGGTGCACTTATGTTTTGCCAGGTCATCCACCGTAGCAAAACGCTGAACCTTTTGTGCCACCAGGTCGCCGTAAGGCATGGGGTGACGCACGGCAACCACTTTCAGTCCTTTTTCCATCAGCAGCTCAATTATGCGGCGTGAGGTCTGGCTTTTGCCACAGCCGGTACGGACAGCACCCACTGCAATTACTGGTTTTTCACTCTTCACCATAGTATCCTTGGCACCAAGCAGCATAAAGTTGGCTCCTGCATCATTAACGATTGAAGCCACGTTCATTACCTTCTGGTAAGTAACATCGCTATAGGAAAATACGCAATCATCAGCTTTCATTTCTTTGATCAGGCGCGGCAGATCTTCTTCAGCATAGATCGGGATACCTTCGGGATACAGATCACCGGCCAGTTCTGCAGGGTATTTTCTGCCCTCAATATCCGGAATCTGGGCAGCTGTAAATGCTACCACGTTGAAATTATCATTTCCGCGAAAATACGTGTTGAAGTTGTGGAAATCCCTTCCCGCAGCTCCAATAATGATCACATTTCTCTTCATAAGTGTAATTCTTTTTTATATATTAAAATTTAGTGAATACTTGCTGGAAACAAAGATACATTTTTAAACTCATTTTAAAGCCCGTTTGCCCGAAAAAGATATTACGCTCACACAGATTTTTTCAACATCTGCTGGGAATCAATCTTATATTTTTATGGCGGTATTGTTATCTCCCGCCGCATTTTCAATTTCAACAAAGAGTAAAATACTTGAATTGCTTTGTAATGAATTTGCAGGAGAGGATAAAGTAAAATGATACAATAAAATTTCAGATGAAATAAAATGATTTATCTTTGTGAGTAATGCGGCAAAAATATCATAATGGTTTTAAAATAAGGTTTTTTTCAGTGTTATGAGATACTGCTGTGAGGTTTCTGTCGAATTTTTACATCAAAACCCGTTACAATGTGTGGACGTTTTTCATTAACTGCTGAAGATTTTGAATTGAAAGAACGCTTTGGAGTGGAGGTGGACTCCCGGATTTACACAGCTCGCTATAATGCAGCGCCTTCGCAGTTGCTACCGGTAATTACCAACCAGGAGCCTGGCAAAGCACAATTTTTTCGCTGGGGACTGATTCCATTCTGGGCAAAAGACCCATCTATCGGGTATAAGATGATCAATGCCAGAGCAGAATCATTGGCGCAAAAACCGGCATTTAAACAGCCTCTGCAGAAAAGACGCT